>NZ_VKHT01000032.1 GCF_014141535.1 Streptomyces alkaliphilus
GGCTCCGGGGCCCCGGGTTCCGGGGCCGAGGGGGCCGATCCGGTGGAGACCACCGGGCCGACGATCGAACGGCGCACCGGGCTGACCTCGTGGAGCGTCGGGGAGCTGCCGAAGGTCGTCGAGACGCGGCGCGGCGGGCAGCCGGTGCGGGCGTACCCCGCGCTGGCCGACGAGGGCGCCTCGGTGGGCGTGCGGCTGTACGACACGGAGACGGAGGCCGCGGAGGCGATGTGGGCCGGGACCCGGCGGCTGGTGCTGCTGCGGCTGCCCTCGGACCCGGCGCGGTTCGTGACCCGGAAGCTGGACAACACCGCGAAGCTGGCCCTGGCCTCCTCCCCGCACGGGGACGTGCAGGCGCTGCTGGCCGACTGCGTCTCGGCGGCGGCGGACCGGTTGATCGCGGCGCACGGCGGGCCGGCCCGGGACGAGGCGGGGTTCACGAAGCTGTTCGACGCGGTGCGGGCGGACATCACGGACCTGACGCTGCGTGTGGTGGGTCGGGTGCGCGAGGTGTTGACCGCGCTGCAGGCGTGCGAGCGGCGGCTGGCGGGGGTGCGCAGCCCGGTGTTGGCGCCGGCGGTGGCCGATGTCCGCGACCAGCTGGCGTGGTTGACGCCGACGGGGTTCGTGACCCGGCACGGGGTACGGCGCCTGCCGGACCTGATGCGGTACCTCACCGCGGTGGACCGGCGGTTGCAGCAGATGCCGCACCAGGCGGAGCGGGACCGGGCCCGGATGGCCAAGGTGCGGGAGATGCTGGCGGAGTACGAGCGGCTGCGGGCGCGGTTCCCGGAGGGGCGTCCGGTGCCGGAGGCGGTGCGGGAGATCCGGTGGATGGTCGAGGAGCTGCGGGTCAGCTACTTCGCGCACGCCCTGGGGACGGCCGGGCCGGTGTCGGACAAGCGGATCCTCAAGGCGGTGGCGGCGGCGACGCCGTGAGCGGGTCGGTGTCCCGTGCGGTGCCGGTCCCGCACGGGGCGGACCGCTCCGGGGCGGGGTGTCGGGCGTCCGGTCCCGGTCACGTTCGGTGAGTTGGCTCCCGGGGTCGCGCCCGGGGTAGAGTCACGTCTCGCGAGCGAGGTCCTGTGGAGCAGTTTGGAGTGCTCGCCACCCTGTCAAGGTGGAGGCCGCGGGTTCAAATCCCGTCAGGACCGCGTCGACGGCGGATCATCCGAGGATGGTCCGCCGTTTTCGTGTGCCCGGAGCCCGGGGTGCCGGTGTCCCGGCGGAGCCCGGGGGCTTCCGCTCCCGGCCGACAGCGCGGGGCCCGGATGCGACCGCCCGTGACGCGCGGGGGCGAGCGGGAACGCGCGGGGGGCCGACACGAATCCGGAATCCCGGGTTCCACCGGGGGGCCGGAGGAGTACCCTGCCGGGTATGGGCCCCATATCGGAGCCGCACGGTCCCGTCCCGGAGGCGACGGATTCGGGATCCGGGGACCCGACCGGATTCGGGCCGTGTCCGCCCGGGGCCGACCCCTCGCCCCGCCCCCGGAGCGGAAGGGGAGGGCGGCCGGGCCCGCTTCCTACCTCAAGATCATCCGGAGCCGCAAGGGCGTCTCGATGTGACGGGAGTCACGGAACTTCCCGGACGGAAGGGGCCGTATCCCCGGCCCCGAGAGGCCTCACATTTCATATGTGCCATTGCACTGCCCCGGGAAGTGTCTTCCCGGGGACGGTGGTGCGCCGGTCCCGGGCCCCGGAAACGGCTCGAATTCCTCTCTCCCGGGCGTGCGCCTGCCCGGTTTTCCGCTCCCCACACATCACGGGGAGGAGAGGGGGAAGCGGGAGGGAAAAGGCTCAAGTGGCTCCCGGGGCCCCCGCGAAACCCCTCGGGCGGCCGTCATCCGCACGCCCCGGACCGCACCCGGCTCGGGGCGTGCGGGCGTGCGGGCGTGCGGGCACACGAAAATCGCGCCGGACTCGGCGGAGTCCGGCGCGATGGGGTTCGCGCTGGTGCGAGGTGGGGGGCCCCGCCGCCCGGACGGTACCGGGGCGTGGCGCGGGATGCTCAGGCCTCGCCGCGCTGCTGCGGAATGCCCGCGAGGAGCGCGCGCACCTCCGTCTCCCGATAGCGGCGGTGCCCGCCGAGCGTGCGGATCGACGTCAGCTTGCCCGCCTTCGCCCAGCGTGTGACCGTCTTGGGGTCCACGCGGAACATGGTGGCAACCTCCGCCGGGGTCAACAGCGGCTCGGCATCAGGGGTGCGAGCGGTCATGAGCGGCCTCCTTGAGAGAACCGAACCAATACGGTTCTTTCCTCTTGAATTCTGCACCTTGACCCGCGTTGCCCGAAATCAGGTGAGGCGGGTCGAGTCGGTTATAGGACGAACGGCTTGTCCTCGGCACTACAACTACACCATCCGTCCAGCCTGCTCGACCAAACCGATGGAATTGCGCTCCGAGGGGTTCAACCTCGGCGGATGCCGGATGGACCATCCCATAGCGGACAGTTACCCACGGGTGACCATCCGTCATGCGACACCAAGGTCCCACGAACCCCGCCAAGGAGTGCAATACCGATCCATCCACCCATCGGCGGACAGAAGGAGCCCGTCGGGGCTCCTTGTCCTATTTTGACACGAGGAAGGCACTTGAAGGCAAGACACCCTCTGGGTACCTTCCGTGCCATCCGTCACCCTTGGGGCCAACTTGGGGCTTTCGTCCCGCCGATGGCCTCCGAAGGCCCTCCCCCGCGGAGCCGCTCGCCCCGCCCGCCGGGGGCCGAAGTCCCCGCGGGCCGGCGAACCCGTCGACCTCCCCCGGGGCTTCGCGAAAGAAGTCCGGAAAACGACGTTTCGCGATGCCCGAAGGGATCCGGGCCTCCGTACCCGGGTCCATCGGCCTCCTCACCGACCGCCCGGGACGACCACCGCACAACCGCCGCGCGACCGCCGACACCGTCGGGAGACCCCCGGCCGTCGACGATCGGTGGGCGCTCAGTTGGCGAACTGCCGCTCGCGGATCTCCAGCCAGCGTCCGGTCAACTCCTCGTAGAGGGTGTCCGCGCGCTCGAGTTCCCCGGCCGCCAGCGCCGCCAGCGCCGAGGCCACGTCGGCCGCCGAGTGGTCCTCGGCCAACCGTCGTGCGGACATCGTATGCACCAATCCGCCGTAGTCCAGTTCGACCAACGAACGCGGGTGGAACTCCTCCAACCAGCGCCCCACGTCCACCAGCGCATCCTCCAGCGGCCCGTCCGGCAGCGCGCGGCGCACCGTGCGCAGGGCCCGCGCCACCCGACGCCGGGCCTGCACCATCGGCGTGCGGTACCGCAGTCGGGGCGGCCGGTCGGGGGAGGCGGGGGTCAACCGCCGCTCCTCGTCGGAGAACAGGGCGAACCACCGCACCGGCACGTGCCACAGCGCCGAGCGGATCCAGGGACGGGCGTCGGGATGCCGCTCGCGCCACCGATCACGGGCGGCGGCGGCCCGCCTGCGGGCCGCCGGGGGCAGGGCGGCGTCCAGCACCGAGGGAGGCATCAGCCAGTCGTCCACCTCGGACAGGGCCAGCCAGGAGCGCAGCCGGGTGCGCCAGGGACACACGCACAGCACGCCGTTGAGAGTGGTCACGAACGCGTCCGCGCTCTCCCGCTCCGGGGCGGCGCGCGGGGGCACGGCCACCGTCCCGGCCAGGGCGAGCCGGATCTCGTCCTGCTCGTCGGGCAGACGGTCCCGCTTGGCGTAGGCCGTCCAGTGCGCGCGTTCCGGCTCGGGGAAGGCCGTCAGGGGCTCGTACACCCGCAGGTAGGCCGCGTACGGCACCTTCGACACCACGCACCCTCCTCACCGCCCCGCCGCGGGGCGCGTCCGGCCCCGCACGCCGGTCCGGGCCCCCGTCGCGTCCCGGGCCCGCCGGTCGGCGCGGGTGCCCCCATGATCGTGGTTCCCGCCCCTCCCGGCCAGTGCGCGAATCGGACCGGTGCGCGAATCGGCCGGGCCGGAACCCGACTCCCGGGGTCGCTCCCCTCCCGACGCCCGAACAGCGACCGCGGGTATCCGCACGCTGTGACACAGTTGTGCCCTCTTGGCGGGAGGGCGCGCCGTACAGTCGTGACAACCGGCCCTCCCCACCCGTAGGAGGGCATCTCCTCCCGACCTACAGGAGTCACCACAGTGGCTGATGTACGTCCCGCCGACAGCGTCGTCGGCGAACAGATCCCCGGCGGCACCCCCGGCGGCGCCCCGGAAGACCCGGTCACCACCGGCACGGGCGGTCCCCCGACCTCCGCGGACGTCGACGTGCTCGACATCCTCTTCCGCTCCGAGACCGAGGGCGGGCACGAGCAGGTCGTGCTCTGCCAGGACCGGGACAGCGGCCTGCGGGCCGTCATCGCGATCCACTCCACCGCCCTGGGCCCGGCCCTGGGCGGCACCCGTTTCCACGCCTACTCCGGCGAGTCCCGCCCCGAGGCCGCCGCGCTGCGCGACGCCCTGAACCTGGCACGCGGGATGAGCTACAAGAACGCCCTGGCCGGCCTGGCCCACGGCGGCGGCAAGGCCGTGATCATCGGTGATCCGGCGCAGGACAAGAGCGAGGAGCTGCTGCTGGCCTACGGCCGGTTCGTGGACTCCCTGGGCGGTCGGTACGTGACCGCCTGCGACGTGGGCACCTACGTGGGGGACATGGACGTCGTCGCGCGGACCTGCCGGTGGACCACCGGCAGGTCCCCGGAGAACGGCGGCGCCGGTGACTCCTCGGTGCTCACCGCCTTCGGCGTGTTCCAGGGGATGCGGGCCGCCTCCGAGTACCGCTGGGGCACCGCCGACCTGGCCGGGCGCCGGGTGGCGGTCGCGGGGGTCGGCAAGGTCGGCCACCTGCTGGTGGACCACCTCGTGGAGGCCGGGGCGGAGGTGTTCGTCACCGACGTGCGGCCGGAGGCCGTGGAGCGGGTCCGCACCGCGCACCCGGATGTCGTCGCGGTGTCCGACGCCGAGGAGCTGATCCGCGTCCCGGACCTGGACGTGTACGCCCCGTGCGCGCTGGGCGGCGCCCTGAGCGACACGACCGTGCCGGTGCTCACCGCCTCGGTGGTGTGCGGCGCGGCCAACAACCAGCTGGCCCACCCGGGGATCGGCAAGGACCTCGCCGCCCGCGGCGTGCTGTACGCGCCGGACTACGTGGTGAACTCCGGCGGGGTGATCCAGGTGGCCGACGAACTCCGCGGTTTCGACTTCGCACGTGCGAAGAAGCAAGCGACCCGGATCCACGACACCACCCTGGAGATCTTCCGGCTGGCCGAGCGGGAGGACGTGCCGCCGGTGACCGCCGCCGACCGGATCGCCGAGCAGCGGATGGCCGCGGGGCGCTGACCCGCACCGGACGGCCGGCCGGGCGCGGTGCGCCGGTCCGGCCGGCCGTCCGGTCGCCGACACGCCCGTCCGCGCCGTCGCCGACGACGGCGCGGGGAGGTCGCTCGCGTAAGACATGTCACGTCCCCCGTGCCGATTCCAACCGGAAAGACGGTAAAATCGCACCTGACCAGCGGGGAATCCCCGCCGGGGGCGGATGTCGGCGTCGCGTGTCCCGTGGACGGCGTACCGTAGGCTTCGGGAAGCGGGTACCGTTGAAGTCCGGTGGGTCGGGCTCTGCCGGACCCACTCCGTGTCATGAACGCATGTCGACAACTCCGGGGCCGGTGAGCCCCTACGTTGAGGGGGTCGAGCCAATGGGGCGCGGCCGGGCCAAGGCCAAGCAGACAAAGGTCGCCCGCCAGCTGAAGTACAACAGCGGTGGGACCGACCTGTCACGACTTGCCGAAGAGCTGGGTGCTTCCACTCCGAGCGGGTCGCCGAACGGCGACGGCTTCGAGGACGACGAGGTGGAGAACGACCCGTACGCGCGCTATGCGCAGATGTACAACGACGACGACGAGGCGGACGAGGACAGCCCTCCATCGGGGCCCCCGGGTCGGCACCACCGCTGACCCCGAGGCGCCCGGCGCCCCGGCGCCGGAGCGGTACCCCCGGCGACCCGGCCGCGGCACACGTCACACGCGGTGACGCCATGCCGTTCCGCCGTGTCCCACCGGCGCCCCGTCCTCCTCCGCACGACACGACCACCGGTCCGGCCCCCGCCGGACCGGTCGCCGTGCTGTCCGAACTCCCTCCTCGGAGCGGGCCCCGGGAACCCGGCCGCCGGCTCCGGACCCCGGGTGCGCGGGCGGGTCACGCGGGGTGGTCGCCGATCAGACGGGCCCCGGACCCGCCGTCGCCCGCCTCCACCACGTGGCCCAGGGCCCATGCCTCCACGCCGCGCGCGGCCAGCGCCGACAGCGCGCTGTCCACCGACTCCGGCGCCACCACGGCGATCATGCCCACGCCCATGTTCAGGGTCCGCTCCAGCTCCGCGCGCTCCATCCGGCCCTGCCCGCCGACCAGGGAGAAGATCGGCGCGGGGGTCCAGGTGGCGCGGTCGGGCTCGGCGCGCAGGCCGTTCGGGATCACCCGGGCCAGGTTGGCCGCCAGTCCCCCGCCGGTGACGTGGGACAGCGCCCGCACCCCGGTGCCGGGGGCGCGGATGAGCTCCAGGCAGTCCAGGGCGTAGATACGGGTGGGCTCGAGCAGTTCCTCGCCCAGGGTGCGGCCCAGCTCGGGGACGTCCCGGTCCAGCTCCCAGCCGGCGCGCTCCAGCAGCACGTGCCGCACCAGCGAGTAGCCGTTGGAGTGCAGGCCGGAGGAGGCCATGGCGATCAGCGCGTCGCCGGCGCGCACCCGCTCGGCGCCCAGCAGCTCGTCGGCCTCGACGACGCCGGTGGCGGCGCCCGCCACGTCGTACTCGTCCGGGCCCAGCAGGCCGGGGTGCTCGGCGGTCTCGCCGCCGACCAGGGCGCAACCCGCCAGGGAGCAGCCCTCGGCGATGCCCTTGACGATGGCCGCGACCCGCTCGGGGACGACCTTCCCGACACAGACGTAGTCGGTCATGAACAGGGGCTCGGCCCCGCACACCACGAGATCGTCGACGACCATGGCGACCAGGTCCCGGCCGATGGTGTCGTGCACGTCCATGCGCTGGGCGATGGCGACCTTGGTCCCGACGCCGTCGGTGGCGGAGGCCAGCAGCGGGCGGCGGTAGTCGCGCAGCGCGGAGGCGTCGAAGAGGCCGGCGAAGCCGCCGAGGCCGCCGACGCTCTCGGGGCGCTGGGCGCGGGCCACCCACTTCTTCATCAGCTCGACGGCGGTGTCGCCTGCCTCGATGTCGACGCCCGCGGCGGCGTAGGAGGCGGCCTCGGGGGCGGGGGAGCTGTCCTTCACGGTGTCTCTTCGACCTCTTCGCTGGATGTGGTTCTCCGGGCCATTCGCCGGATGACGCGCCGGGTGACACGTCGCACGCGCCGCCCGGGGTCCGGGCGGCCGGGCGTCACGGGCGGCGCAGCGCGTCCCCGGCACCCACCCCGGCGGTCGCCGAGCGCACCCCGTCGGGGTCGGTCAGCGGGCCGTCCGCGACCGGGTCCGTGCCGGGACCGGGGCTCCCGCCGGCGTTCGGCGAGGCCGTCTCCAGCAGGTTCTTGCCCAGTCTCTCCGGATCGGGCAGCTCGACCGGGTACTCGCCGTCGAAGCAGGCCCGGCAGAGGTTGGGCTTGGCGATGGTGGTGGACTCGATCATGCCGTCGATCGAGATGTAGGCCAGGGAGTCGGCTCCCAGGGAGGCGCCGATCTCCCGCACGCCCAGGCCGTTGGCGATCAACTCGGCCCGGGTGGCGAAGTCGATGCCGAAGAAGCACGGCCACTTGATGGGCGGGGAGCTGATCCGCACGTGCACCTCGGCGGCCCCGGCCTCGCGGAGCATCCGCACCAGGGCGCGCTGGGTGTTGCCGCGCACGATCGAGTCGTCCACGACCACCAGGCGCTTGCCGCGGATGACCTCGCGCAGCGGGTTGAGCTTGAGGCGGATGCCGAGCTGACGGATCGTCTGGCTGGGCTGGATGAAGGTGCGGCCGACGTAGGAGTTCTTCACCAGGCCGGCGCCGTAGGGGATACCGCTCGCCTCGGCGTACCCGATGGCGGCGGGGGTGCCGGACTCCGGCGTGGCGATCACCAGATCGGCGTCGGCGGGGGCCTCGGCGGCGAGCCGCCGGCCCATCTCCACCCGCGAGAGGTGGACGTTGCGGCCGGCGATGTCGGTGTCCGGGCGGGCCAGGTACACGTACTCGAAGACACAGCCCCGGGGCTTCGCTTCCGCGAATCGGGAGCTGCGCAGGCCGTTCTCGTCGACGGCGATCAGCTCACCCGGCTCGATCTCGCGGACCCGGGAGGCGCCGACGATGTCGAGGGCGGCGGTCTCGGAGGCGATCACCCAGCCGCGCTCCAGGCGACCGAGGACCAGCGGGCGGAAGCCCTGCGGGTCGCGGGCGGCGTACAGGGTGGTCTCGTCCATGAAGACGAAGCTGAACGCGCCGCGCGCCTTGCCCAGGACCTCGGGGGCGGCCTGCTCCACGGTCAGCGGGGTGCCGTCGGGGGCGGTCTGCCCGGCGAGGAGGGTGGTCACCAGGTCGGTGTCGTTGGTGACGGCGACCCGGTTGCGGGAGCCCCTGCCGGCGCCGGGGAGTTCCTCGACCATGGCGGCGAGGTCGGCGGTGTTGACGAGGTTGCCGTTGTGGCCCAGGGCGATCGAGCCGTGGCCGGTCGCGCGGAAGGTGGGCTGGGCGTTCTCCCAGGTCGGGGAACCGGTGGTGGAGTACCGGGTGTGTCCGACCGCGATGTGGCCCCGCAGGGAGCCGAGGGAGGTCTCGTCGAAGACCTGGGAGACCAGTCCCATGTCCTTGAAGACGAGGATCTTGGAGCCGTCGCTCACGGCGATGCCCGCGGACTCCTGTCCGCGGTGTTGCAGGGCGTACAACCCGAAATAGCTGAGCTTGGCGACCTCTTCGCCGGGGGCCCAGACGCCGAAGACGCCGCAGGCGTCCCTCGGGCCCTTCTCGCCGGGGTTGAGGTCGTGACTGAGTCGTCCATCACCTGGCACGCCTTCGAGTCTAGGCCGGCCGGGCGACGGTACCGAATCCCCGTGGACCGTCCCGACCCGGGGACCCCCTCTCCCACCTGCGGCTCGGCGCGGGGAATGAGACCGGAATCACCGTTTCCCGGGCCTTTCACGCCCCCTTCACGCGCCGTGAGGCGGGCGCCCACCGGCACCCGGGCGTGGTGGGCCGACGACGGGAGGAGGGGATCCGGGGAAAGCCGGGGAAAGTCGGGAGACGGGCAGCCGGAGTGGGGCCGATCACCCCAGCAGGGGGAGGTGGTCGGCGAGCGTCCCCGCCCGTTCCCCGCTCACCTTCAGCCGCCCGGTGGCCACCGCCAGCCGCCAACCCACCCGGCCGGAAGCCAGCCGCATCCAGGTGATCGGGTCGGTCTCCACGACGTTCGGCGGGGTGCCCCGGGTGTGCCGGGGGCCGGCGAGGCACTGCACGACGGCGAAGGGCGGAACCCGCACCTCCGTGGAGGCCCCGGGTACCTTGTCGGCCAAAGCGTCGGCCAGCACCCGCACCGTCGTGGCCAGCGCCATCCGGTCCAGCCGCACGGGCGAGCCCAACGCCCTGGTGAGGTCGTCCGCGTGCACCACGGTCTCCACCAGCCGGGTGACGGTGAAGTCCAGGGCCCGCATCGAGCCGAAGGGCACCGGCAGCAGCACGTCCTCCCGGATGCCGGTCTCGATCACCGACTCCAGTTCCTCCGCCGCCCCGCGCAGGGCCGCCGCGGGATCGGCGATGGCGGCGGCGTCGCGGTGGGCCTCCTCGTCCAACCGCTTCGCCCGGGACCCGGTGGACAGCACCCAGTCGGAGACGTCGCGGGCCGGGCGGTTGCCGGCGGGAGCGGGCTCGGCCAACAGTCGGGGCAGGGAGTCGACCTGACGCACGAGATGGGCGATGAGGTGCCGGACCTCCCAGCCGGGCAGTCCGGTCTCCCGGTCGAACCGGTCCGGGGTGAGCCCGTCCACCGCCAGGCGCAGGAATTCCACCTGGGCCAGCAGGGCGTCCCGGACCCGGTCGGGCCGGTGGGTACGAGGCTTGCGACGGACTGTGGACATGTTCGGAGCTTACGGCCTGACGGGGTGGTTATCGCCCCTCCACACCGATCCCGGGGGCGACGGCGAGGCCCTCCGAAGGCCTCCCGTCGCGCGGGCGGGACGGAACGGTGCGCGAGGGCACGGAACATCACGGAACCCCGTGGAACGCCCGGGAACACCACTGAAACAGTACGGCGACGGTGGGCCGATCGCACTCCCCCGGCCGGCGCCGATGTGCCAGGATGCGCCCATGCCTATCGCGGACCGCTACCTCGGCGAGGACGAGGAACTGCTGTACTACACGCGCCAGCACTGGACCACGCTGGTCAGCGAGTTCCTCCTGCTGTGCCTGGTCGCCGCCGTCACCGGCGCCGTGCTGTGGTTCCTCCCCTCACAGGAGGAGTGGTACGACACCGCCATGTGGGTGGTGATCGGCGCCGGGGTGATCGCCGCCTGCTGGTTGTGGCTGATCCCCATGCTCCAGTGGCGTTCCACCGTCTACGTGCTGACCACCAAGCGGCTGCACAAGCGGATGGGGTTCATCACCAAGGCCGGCCGCAGCATCCCGCTCTCCCGGGTCAACGACGTCTCCTACAGCGTCAACCTGTGGGAGCGGATCATGCGGTACGGGACGCTGAACGTCCAGTCCGCCTCCGAGCAGGGGAAGATGGTGCTGCGGCACGTCCCGGACCCGGAGCTGTTCAAGTCCAAGATCTACCACCAGCTCGACCGGCTCTCCTCCGGCGAGTCCGGCGGCACCCGGGTCTGACCCGGTCGGCCGTCCCCGCGGTCCGCGCGCGTCGGCGGCCCACCCCCGGGCGGGGGTGGGCCGCCGACGCGCGTTCGGGGCCGGTGGGAACCCCACGGCCCGGCGGGTCAGCCGAAGAGCTCCGGCAGGGTGCGCTCGTGCGCGGCGCGGACCTCGGCCAGCGGGAGCGTGAAGGCCCCCTGGACCTCGATGGCGTCGCCGTCCACCACTCCGACGCGGGTCGCGGGCAGGCCCCGGGCACCGCACATGTCGTTGAAGCGGACCTCCTCCGAGCGCGGCACGGCCACCACGGCCCGGCCCGCCGACTCGGAGAAGAGCAGGGTGAAGGCGTCCAGACCCTCGGGCACCACCAGGCGGGCGCCCCGTCCGCCGCGCAGGCAGGACTCGACGACGGCCTGGATCAGCCCACCGTCCGAGAGGTCGTGCGCGGCGTCGACCATGCCGTCCCGGGAGGCGTTGATCAGGATGTCGGCGAGCAGCCGCTCCCGCTCCAGGTCCACCTCGGGCGGCACGCCGCCGAGGTGGTCGTGGATCACCTGCGCCCACGCCGAGCCGCCGAACTCACCGGCGGTGTCGCCGAGCAGGTAGAGCAGCTGTCCCTCCTCGCGGAAGGCCATCGGGGTGCGGCGGGTGACGTCGTCGATGACGCCGAGGACGCCGACCACCGGAGTGGGGTGGATGGCGGTGTCGCCGGTCTGGTTGTACAGCGAGACGTTGCCACCGGTCACCGGGGTACCGAGCTGTTGGCAGCCGTCGGCGAGACCGCGGCAGGCCTCGGAGAACTGCCACATGACGCCGGGGTCCTCGGCGGAGCCGAAGTTGAGGCAGTCGGTGACGGCCAGCGGGCGGGCACCGGTGGCGGCGACGTTGCGGTACGCCTCGGCCAGGGCGAGCTGCGCCCCGGCGTAGGGGTCGAGCTTGGCGTACCGGCCGTTGCCGTCGGTGGCGACCGCGACGCCGAGGTTGGTCTCCTCGTCGACGCGGATCATGCCGGAGTCCTCGGGCTGGGAGAGGACGGTGTTGCCCAGCACGTACCGGTCGTACTGGTCGGTGATCCACGTCTTGGACGCCTGGTTGGGCGAGGAGACCAGGCGCAGCACCTGCTCGCGCAGCTCCTCGCCGTTCGCCGGGCGGGCCAGCGCGGCCGGGTCGTCGGCGACCAGGGCGTCCTGCCACCGCGGGCGGGCGATCGGCCGGTGGTAGACCGGGCCCTCGTGGGCGACGGTGCGCGGCGGCACGTCCACGATCCGCTCGCCGTGCCAGAAGATCTCCAGCCGGTCGCCGTCGGTGACCTCACCGATGACGGTGGCGATCACGTCCCACTTCTCGCAGATCTCCAGGAACCGCTCGACCTTCCCCGGCTCGACGACCGCGCACATGCGCTCCTGCGACTCGCTCATCAGGATCTCCTCGGGAGAGAGCGAGGAGTCGCGCAGCGGGACGGTGTCCAGCTCCACGCGCATGCCGCCGGAGCCGGCGGAGGCCAGCTCGGAGGTGGCGCAGGACAGGCCCGCGCCGCCGAGGTCCTGGATGCCGGTGACGAGGTCCTCGGCGAAGAGTTCCAGGGTGCACTCGATGAGGAGCTTCTCCTGGAAGGGGTCGCCGACCTGGACGGCGGGCCGCTTGGCGGGGCCCTCGGCGTCGAAGGTCTCGGAGGCGAGCACGGAGACGCCGCCGATGCCGTCGCCGCCGGTGCGGGCGCCGTAGAGGATGACCTTGTTGCCGGTGCCCGAGGCCTTGGCGAGGTGGATGTCCTCGTGCTTCATCACGCCCACGCACAGGGCGTTGACCAGCGGGTTGCCCTGGTAGCAGTCGTCGAAGACGACCTCGCCGCCGATGTTGGGCAGGCCCAGGCAGTTGCCGTAGCCGCCGATGCCGGCGACCACGCCGGGCAGCACCCGGCGGGTGTCGGGGTGGTCGGCGGCGCCGAAGCGCAGCGGGTCCATCACGGCGACCGGGCGGGCGCCCATGGCGAGGATGTCGCGGACGATGCCGCCGATGCCGGTGGCCGCGCCCTGGTAGGGCTCGATGTACGAGGGGTGGTTGTGGGACTCCACCTTGAAGGTGACGGCGTAGCCCTGGCCGATGTCCACGACGCCGGCGTTCTCGCCGATGCCCACCAGCAGTGCGTCGTTCTCCGGGGCCTTCTCACCGAACTGCCGCAGGTGGACCTTGCTGGACTTGTAGGAGCAGTGCTCGGACCACATGACCGAGTACATGGCCAGCTCGGCGCCGGTGGGCCGGCGGTCGAGGATCTCCCGGATGCGCGCGTACTCGTCCTCCTTGAGGCCGAGTTCGGCCCAGGGCTGGGGCGAGTCCGGGGTCTTGGCGGCGTGGTCGACGGTGTCCAGGGGGGTGAGGGGGCTCATGCGGTGCCAACCAGGTTCTCGATGGCCGAGGTGAAGAAGCCGAGTCCGTCGGTGCCGGAGCCGGTGAGGTCCTCGACGGCGTGCTCGGGGTGGGGCATGAGGCCGACGACGTTGCCGGCCGCGTTGGTGATCCCGGCGATGTCGCGGCGGGAGCCGTTGGGGTTGGCCTCCAGGTAGCGGAAGACGACCCGGCCCTCGCCCTCGAGCTCGTCGAGGGTGCGCTCGTCGGCGACGTAGCCGCCCTCGCCGTTCTTCAGCGGGATGGTGATCTCCTGGCCGGCGGTGTAGGCGCGGGTCCAGGCGGTGTCGGCGTTCTCCACCCGCAGGCGCTGGTCGCGGCAGATGAAGTGCAGGTGGTCGTTGCGGGTCAGGGCACCCGGCAGCAGGTGGGCCTCGCACAGCACCTGGAAGCCGTTGCAGATGCCGAGGACGGGCAGGCCGGCGCGGGCGCGCTCGATGACGCTTCCCATGACCGGGGAGAAGCGGGCGATGGCTCCGCAGCGCAGGTAGTCACCGTAGGAGAAGCCACCGGGCAGGATGACCGCGTCCACCTCCCGCAGGTCGGTGTCGCGGTGCCACAGGGCGACGGGCTCGGCCCCGGCCAGGCGCACGGCGCGGGCCGCGTCCCGGTCGTCGAGGGAGCCGGGGAAGGTGACGACGCCGATCCGGGCGGTCATCGGGAGCTCCCGGACCCGGCGGTGTCGGCGGGCTCTTCGACCCGGACGGTGAAGTCCTCGATGACGGTGTTGGCGAGGAAGGTCTCGGCCATCTCGCGCACGCGGGCGAGGGCCGCCTCGTCGGCGGGGCCTTCGAGTTCGATTTCGAAGCGCTTGCCCTGCCGGACATCGGCGACGCCGTCGAAACCGAGACGGGGCAGCGCGCGCTGCACCGCCTGGCCCTGGGGGTCGAGGATCTCCGGCTTGAGCATGACGTCGATGACGACGCGAGCCACTGGTACTCCCGGTGAGGTAAGTGCTTGACGCTGCACGCCTCAGCGTACCGGGCATCGAAATCTACACGGGTAGATATCGGACGGCGTCGACTTCCGGCCCCACTTACGGGAACCCTCACCGCACACCCCCGGGTCACAGAGGGGTATCGGGGAAGAAAAACGCGCTGGATAATGATAAAAGGAAGGTATGGCACCGCCCGGAAGGCGCGTCGAGGCCGAAAACAGCGGGCCGGCGCCGCCATTGCGGAGCGGTCACCCGGGAACGGCGAACACGACGGAGGACGACGTGTTCATCCCGGTCGACAGCCTATCCACCCATCTGATCGTGAACCCCCCGGAGACCGTTCCGGCGAACCGGGGGACGATCATTCCGAAAGGACCGATAAATCGTGGCTCAGCAGGTAGTGGTCACGCTCTCCGACGACCTCGACGGCGGGGAGGCCGCAGAAACGGTCACCTTCGGACTCGACGGCAAGTCCTACGAGATCGACCTGAACACGGAGAACGCGCGCAGGCTGCGCGACGCCCTGGCCCCCTTCGTGGAGTCCGGCCGCAAGCAGACCAAGTCCGGAAAGTCCTACCGTCACCTTCCGGTCGCCCCCGACCCCAAGACGGTGCGCGCCTGGGCCGAGTCCAACGGCATGGAGGTCCCCGCCCGCGGCCGGATCCCCAAGAAGGTCTACGACGCCTTCAACGCGGCCCACTGAGGCGCCGGTTGACCACCCGGGGGAGCCGACTTGCCAGGCACCCCGGGTGATCGGCTAGAGTCTGGAGCACGCCGAGGGGCGAAGCCGGAAACGGCGAAACCCCACCGGTCGCGCGGGTGTAGCTCAGTAGTAGAGCGCCCCTTTTCCAAAGGGGAGGCGCAGTGTGCGATTCCTGTCACCCGCTCCGTCGACACCGACCGTGTCCCCCTCCTCACCGAGGGGACCGGGCGGCTCTGTCGAAACGTCGGAGGAAGTGGTCGACCCTCTTTCCCACCGAACATCGGGATCGGGATGATCTCCGATCGTTTTCTTCGACACCTTCGCGGACGTAGCTCAGCTGGTAGAGCGCAACCTTGCCAAGGTTGAGGTCGCCGGTTCGAACCCGGTCGTCCGCTCCGGTGAACGGGCCCGATTTCCCCCGAGGGGAAATCGGGCCCGTCGCGTTGTGCTCCCGGGTATCGGCGCGGTGGCGGATCGGCGCGGTTTTCCGGGACCGCCCTTTCCGCGCCGGCGCGGTGACCCCGACCGCCCGCGCCCCGGTGGATTTCGCGGACCGGTCCCGCTCCCCCGATG
>NZ_VKHT01000320.1 GCF_014141535.1 Streptomyces alkaliphilus
CATGACCAGTGCTGTGCCCGGCGCCGCCCGCCCTCACGCCCGGGTGTGCTCCGCTCGGGTACCGGGGCCCCGGCGCGCCGGCCGGCCGAAACGATCCGGGGGTCCCGCGGCCTTCCGTTCCGGGCTGCGCCGACGGCCCCCACCGCAGTAGGCTTCCTTGATCCATCGGTGCGGAAGGCGGTGCGCTCGGGTGAGCTCTTCGGGTCGTGAGCTCCCCTCCGGGAGTGGGGGGGACGCCGCGGGGGCGGTGACGGAGACGGTCTCCCTGCCGCGTCCCGTGGAGATCGGTGCCGACCTCGCCTGGGACTCGGAGGACTGGGCCGAGGTCCGGGTGCGCGTGGAGCGGGCCGGCCGGGCCTACGTCTGGCTCAACCTGGTGGAACAGCGGCTGCGGGCGGTGGTCGCCGCCGTCCTGCGTCCGGTCTACGAGCCGGTGCACGGCCCCGAGTGGGAGATAGCCGCCGCCGGGCCCACCGGCCAGGAATGGGTGCAACGGGCGGCGGCCCTGCGGGAGGTGAGCCGCCGCAAGGGACACGTCCTGGACCCGGCCGACGACACGGTGCTGTCCTTCCTGACGATCCCGCAGCTGCGGGAGTTGATGACCCAGCACTGGCCCTGTTTCTCGCCCTACTTCGACAACCGGCGCGAACTCGAACTGACGCTGGATGAGTTGGAGGTGGCCCGCAGCGCCGTGGCGCGCAACCGGGGGTTGAACCGGGCGGTGCTGGACCAGGCCGAGCGCGGTTGCGCCCGTCTGCTGCGGATCCTCGACGGCCACGACCCGGAGCGGGACGCCGGTCGGCTGCCCGTGGACGTGCTCGAACGGCTGGTCGGCGAGCGTTTCACCGATGTCGCCGGTGTGCACCCGGACCGGATCCGTCTGCAACGCCACCTTCCCACCGAGGAGTTGTTCGGCGGGGCCCGCCGGCTGGACGCGGTGGGCACCGCGCTGGGACTGCTGGTGCAGAACTATCCCGGCCGTCGCCTGATCCACCTCGCGGACGCCGGCGCCCGGATCCGGTTGCTCTTCCTCAACCCCGCCGCCGGGGCCATGCGCCGCCGGGAACGCGAACTGGGCCTGAAGCGCGGAGAGTTGAGCCGTTCGGTGGAGACCGCGATTCTGCACGTCCGGCGCGTGCGCAGCCGGGTGCGGGACCCCGAGGCGTTCGAGATCCACGTCTCGGACGAGGTGCCCCGCTTCGGGGGGTACTTCGTGGACGCCGACGAGCCCGACGGCCTGGCCGTCATCCAGCCCTACCTGCGCCGTGCCCGGGGCGTGGAGAGCCCGGCCCTGGTGCTGCGCCGGCCGGCCCGCGCGGTGGTGCGCCCCGAGCGGCGGCACGAGGGCGGGGAGCCGAGCATCTTCGAGACCTACCGCGAGGAGTTCGAGTCGCTCTGGGAGACCTCCCGGCCGGTCTCCTGACGCGGACCGGGAGGAGCCGCCCGCGGCCCGGGGCGGGCGGCCCGGCCGGGGGGCCGGTGTCGGGGATGTCCCGGAACGACGGGAGATGCCGCCCGGCCTCGATCAGATGATGTGAGCTGCGTCAATTCGACGCACCGCACGGCTTGCGCTTCCGCCGCCTCCCCTCATAGCGTCGGCCGATCCACACAGCCCGCCTGGAAGCAGACAATGCGCCGAGACATCCCCCCGCTGCCCCATGTCCGCGAGATCACGCAGAAGAAACGTGACGCGTGGTGGACCGTCCTCCTGGTCGATCCGGTCGCCACACCCCTGGTCCGGTGGACCGCGATCCACACCCGGCTGACGCCCGACGCGATCACCTGGCTGGCGCTGCTCCTGGGACTCGGCGCCGCCGCCTGCTTCGCCCTCGCCGACTGGCAGTGGCTGTTGCTGGGCGCACTTCTCTACCACCTGAGCTTCGTGCTGGACTGCATGGACGGCAAACTGGCCCGGCTCACCGGAACCGGCTCGATCTTCGGCGCCTGGCTGGACTACGTCTTCGACCGCATCAGGGTCCTGGCCTGCGCCATCGCCCTCATGGGCGGCCAGTACGCCGCCACCGGCGAGGTCGTGTACCTGTGGCTCGCGCTGGCCGTCGTCTTCCTCGACATGCTGCGCTACCTCGACGCGCTCCAGATCTTCAAGGTGCGCCACGAGATGCGCAAGCAGCTCAAGGCCAGGGCCCAGCGCGCCCGGGAGGCGGAGAACGCCATAGAGCTGGCGTTCATGGAGGACCTGCTGCGGGTGAACCCCTCCGCCGACGCGGAGAGCGACCGCGACGCCAGGGCCGCCGAGGAAGCCCGCGAGCGGGCCCGACTGGCGATGGCGGACGGGACCGGGCCGGGGACCGGCGCCGTGCCGACGGGCGCGCCGCGGCCCACCGTCGCCGTGGTCGACCTGCACCGCGAGTTCCGCAGCCGTTTCCCCTGGTACCTGCGGTGCCGCTCCTTCCTGCTGCGCCACCGCATCCGCACCCACCTGGTCAGCGGCATCGAGTTCCAGATGGCGGTGTTCATCATCGCGCCCGCGCTGAACGCCGTGGTGCCCGTGACCATCGTCGCCGGCGTGCTGCTGCTGGTCTTCGAGCTGGCCATCATCTACAAGCTCCAACTGTCCACCCGGGACTTCGGCCGCACCCTCGCCGAGTTCGACCTGCGCGAGGAGCGCCGGCGGGAGCGCGAGCGGGAACTGCGGACGGCGTCCGGCGCCGGTGCTTCCGTGGTCATCCCCGCGCAGGTCGTCCCGGCCCCGGAGACGGGCGGCGGATCCGGCACCGGGCCGATCACCGCACCGGCGGCCGAGGCGGCCGGGGAGCCCGTCTGACCCCACCCCCATCGGCCTTCCCGCACGGGGCCGGTCACCCCACCGGGTGCCCGGCCCCGTGCGTGTTCCCCGCCGCGGCTCCCCTCACCGGCCCCGCCGGCGGATCGTCGGCGAGACGGGCGTGCAGCTCCACGTCGTACCGCCGGCCGCCCCACAGCAGCTTGCCGCGCTGCACCCCCTCCACCGCGAAACCCGCGCCGCGCGCCACCCCGCAGGACGCCGGGTTGTCGGTGCGGTGACCCAACTCCAACCGGTGCAGCCGCAGCGGGCCGAACGCCGCCCCGCAGACCGCCCGCAGCGCGGCCGTGGTCACCCCGCGCCCCCGCGCCGCCGGCACCGTCCAGTAGGAGACCCACGCCGTGCCGTGCCGGCGCTCCACCGAACCCAGCCGTACGCACCCCACCGGCTCGTCCGTCCCCGTCCCGGGAAGGAGGACCGCCCATGAGAAGGCCCGCCCGGCGGTCCACTCCTCCTCGCGTTCCCCCAGCCACCGGTGCGCGGTCGACAGGTCGTCCACCGGCTCCGGCGCCTGCCGTTCCATCAGCGGGGCCCGGAAGGCATCCCGCACGGCGCGGGCGTCGGTGGCCCGCCACCGGCGCAATCGGGGCCCGCCGGGCACGGTGGTCAACTCCTCGGGGGCGACGGGGGACCCGGTCGCCGGGATGTCTGTGCGCACCCGGGGGACGGTAGTGCGCGGGCCGGGCGGACGCCACCGGATTCCCGGGGCCCGGGAGGTCCGTGGGAGTTCCCGGAGCCGCTACGCCACGGGCGATTCCGCGCGGAGCGTGAACCGGGGACGTGGCCCGTCGACCCGGGGAAGGGTTCGGGGCATGAGACTTCTCGTACTGGGCGGAACGGAATTCGTGGGGCGGGCGCTCGCCGAGGACGGCGTGGCCCGCGGCTGGGACGTGACGGTGTTCAACCGGGGCACCCGCCCCGCTCCCGACGGGGCGCGGGCGCTGCGGGGCGACCGCCTCGCCCCCGACGACGGGCCGGCGGCACCGGCGGACGGTGAGTGGGACATCGTCGCCGACACCTGGATCGGCGCGCCCCGGGCGGTGCGCGACACCGCGCGCCTGCTGGAGCCGCGTGCGGGGCGGTACGTGTACGTGTCCTCCCGCTCGGTCTACGCCCCGCCCCCGGTCGCGGGGATGAACGAGGACTCCCCCGTGGTGGAGGCGTCGCCGGACGCGGAGGCCGACACGTACCCGGTGGACAAGCGCGGCGGGGAGTTGGCGGCCCTGCGGGAGTTCGGCGACCGGGCCCTGCTCGCCCGCGCCGGCATCATCCTCGGACCGCACGAGAACATCGGCCGCCTGCCCTGGTGGTTGCGGCGCATGGAGCGCGGCGGGCCGGTCCTCGCGCCGGGGCCCCGGGACCTGCCGATGCAGTGGATCGACGCCCGCGACCTCGCCGCCTGGTGCCTGGACGCCGCCGAACGCGGGCTGGGCGGGGCGTACGACACGGTGAGCGCCTCGGGACACACCACGACGGAGGAGTTCCTCGAAGCCTGCCGGGCGGCCGTCGACTCCGACGCCGAGTTGGTCTGGGCCGAGCCGGAGACCGTGCTCGCGGCGGACATCGCCCCCTTCACCGAGCTGCCGATGTGGATCCCCCCGGGGGAATCGCACGACATGCTGTACCGCTCGGACACCGGCCGTGCCCTGGCGGCGGGGCTGCGCTGCCGTCCGATCGAGGAGACCGTCGCCGACACCCTGGCCTGGCTGCGCGGCCTGCCGGCGGACGCCGACCCCCTCGGCATCCCCCATCCCGCGAGCTCGGGGGTCCGGCGGCCGGGGGTGCCGGCGGAGAAGGAGGAGGCGGCGCTGCGGGCGGTGCGCGGCGGGAAGTGATTCCGGGCCGGTGCGGGCTGCTCCCGTCCCGGTCCGCCCAAGGGGGCCCGGGGTCAGGGCGTCGGTCGGTCGACGCCCTGACCGGGCCCGCTCCCGACGATTCGGTCGGCCATCCAGTCCCCGTCCGGAACGCGCTCCCCCTCGGCCCGCAGTCGACGGGCGAGGACCGGTGCCGCGAGGTAGACCCGGGCCCGCACGGCGGTGCCGTCGGGTAGCAGCACCCGGGCCACCACCCGCTCGTAGAGGTTGTCCGGTGCCCCGGGACGGTACCCCTCCAGCCGGTCCAGATCCGCCTGCACCTCGGCGTCGCGGCCCGGCAGGGGACGGATCAGCTCACCGCGCACGAGGGCCCCGGGACGGTCGGGCTCGGGCACCGCGTACGGGTAGCCGGGACCGCGGAACAGGGAGGCGCCGGGCAGGATCGCCGGCTCGGGCCCGCCGTGCGTCACCACCCGCCCGCCGAGGCACACCCCGTGGTACCGGCCGCCGCGTCGCAGCGTCCCGTAGACGAAGAACGGGGGACGCCC
>NZ_VKHT01000321.1 GCF_014141535.1 Streptomyces alkaliphilus
CACCAGCGGTGGTAGACCTCGGCCTCCCGATCGTGGTCGGGAACGATCTGGAGCATCAGGGCGTGGTCCCGTTCGGCGAGGACGGCCTCGATCCCGCTGATCAGCTCCATGAGGAACGACTCCACACCGACCGGGCGGGCGGGGCGGCACATCGCCAGGCCCACCGCTCCCGCGCGGGAGCCGGTGAGGGCACGGGCCGCGCTGCTGGGATGCCATCCCAGTTCGGCGGCGATCCGCCGGACGGAGGCCCGGGTGCGCTCGGAGACCCCCGGCTGACCGTTGAGCGCGTAGGAAACGGCAACCTTGGAGACGCCCGCCCGGCGGGCGATGTCGGCGATCGTCGGACGTTTCACCGGGGCTCTCCCATGGTCAACCGGTGTCCTGTGCGGGCAGCTTACCGCCGCCGGCGTCCCCGCTCCCGGTCCGCCGGGTCCCGCCGGGGCCGCCGGTCGGCGTTGACAGGGGCCCGGGCGGGGACGTAGCGTCGGGCGACTTAATCGGTTAAGTGATCGGGGAAGCCTTCCCCTTCCGGAGGCCAGGGTGGACACCGCAGGAACGACGGACGCGGAGAGCCCCGGGGGCCCGGTCGACACGGGGAGCCCACGGAACGGCGGCGGGGCCGCGAACGCCGGACGCCCCGCGCCCGCCCTCGCGCTGGACATCGGGGGCACCAAGTTCGCCGCCGCCGTCGTGGAGCACGACGGCACGATCACGGCCCGCACCGAGGAGCCCCTCACCGGCCCCGGCACGGCGGCCGGGGCCCTGCGCACGGTGATCGCCCGCGTCCTGGACCGGGTACCGGGCGGTGTGCCGAGCGGGGTGGGCATCGGATCCGCCGGGCCGCTGGACCCGATCGCGGGCACCGTCAGCCCCGTCAACATCCGCGAGTGGCGCGAGCACCCGCTGCGCGACGAGGTGGCCGCGATGTTCCCGGGCCGCCCGGTCCGACTGGCCGGGGACGGACAGTGCATGGCGCTGGGGGAGTGGTGGCGCGCCCCGGACCGCGACCGGGTGCGCTCCCTGCTCGGCGTCGTCGTCTCCACCGGGGTGGGCGGGGGCCTGGCCCTCGACGGCCGCGCCCATGCCGGCAGCAGCGGGAACGCGGGGCACATCGGTCACACCGTCGTCGACCCGGCGGGCGAGCGCTGTCCCTGCGGGGCCACGGGCTGTGTGGAGACGATCGCCAGCGGCCCCTCCATGGTCCGCCGGGCCCGGGCCGCCGGATGGAGCGGTGCCGACGCGCGCGAACTCGCCGCCGCGGCCCGCGCCGGGGAGCCGCGGGCCCTCGCGGCCTTCGACGAGGCGGGCCGGGCGCTCGCGCTGGCCCTGCTCAACGCCGTCGCCGTGCTGGATCCCGACCGTGTGGTGATCGGCGGGGGCGTGGCCGCCGCCGGCGGGATCCTGCTGGATCCGCTGTACCGATGGCTGGACGACCTGGCGGGCCTGCCCTTCCTGCGGGGGCTGCGCCCGGTCCCCACCGCCCTGGGGCGGGACGCGGGCCTGTACGGCGCCGCCGCCCTGATCCACCGGGACCGGCCCGCCGCCTCCCTCGTCGCCCCCGACGCCTGACGCACCGCGGAACCGGTCCGGCGGGCCGGTCGGTCCGGTCGGGTCCGTTACGGTGCCCCGGCGAGCAGCCGTCGTCGCCCGGCATCCATCAGGGCGACCACCGAGGCGTCCGCCATCCCGGCCACCTCCGTGTGGTGGAACCAGCGCACGTCCAGCGACTCCTCCCCGCACACCGCCGGGGCCTCCGGCGGTGCCACGGCGAGGTACTGCACGTCCAGGTGCGGCGCGCAGGGCGTGCGGTGGCGGTCCAACCGCACCGGGTCCGGCAGCAGCCGCAGAGCGGGGATGCCCGACTCCTCGGTCGCCTCCCGCAGTGCCGCCGCGGCCAGGTTCGCGTCCCCCGGCTCGCAGTGTCCCCCGGTCTGCAACCACATGCGCAGCTTCCGGTGCAGCGTGAGCAGCACCCGTTCCCCGGTGGGGTCCACCACCAGCGCCCCGGCGGTCAGATGACCGGCCGCGCAGGAGCGCCGCATCGCGTCGGGATGCGCGCCCAGGTGTTCGAGATAGTCGCGGCGCAGGGTTTCCTGCTCACCGTCCGGCGCGCGCCAGGCGCCCAGGACCCGCGCGGCGTCCTCCCGCAGCGGGTCCCGGGACCGCTCGCCGGGCACGGCCGTGCCCGTGTCCCCGCGGGGGTCGGTGCCCCCGCCTCCCCGGTGACCGACGGTCGTCACTCCGGGCGTCCCCGGTTCCCCTCGTTCCCGCCGTCGTCGTTCCCGCCGTCGTCCCGGCCGTCGTTCCCGTCGCCGTTCCCGCCGGGGTCCCCCGGCCTCCCGGACGACCCGCCGTCGGCGGCGTCGCCCAGCAGACGGTCCAGCTCGGAGAAGTCCGGCTGCTCGCGGTGGACGAAGCCGTCCGGGTCGTCGAGGTCCTCCGCGGTCGGCAGCATGTCCGGGTGCGACCACAGCAGGTCGCGCCCCTGGTAACCACGGGCGTCGGTGAGCGAGGCCCACAGCCGGGAGGCGTCCCGCAGTCGGCGGGGGCGCAACTCCAGACCGATCAGGGTCGCGAAGGTCTGCTCCGCCGGACCACCGCTCGCCCGGCGCCGGCGCAGCGTCTCGCGCAGCGCCCCCGCCGAGGGCAGGTGCGGGTGGGCGGCGGCGTGCACGACCGCGTCCACCCAGCCCTCGACCAGCGCCAGGGCGGTCTCCAGCCTCGCCAGCGCGGCCCGCTGCTCCGGGGAGTCCTCCGGCTGGAACATGCCCTGCTGGAGCTTCTCCTGGATCTCCTCGGGTCGGGAGGGGTCGATCCGCCCGACCAGGTCCTCCAGCTTGCCGGTGTCCACCCGAATGCCCCGGGCGTAGCCCTCGACGGCTCCGAACAGGTGGCCGCGCAGCCACGGCACGTGCTCGAAGAGCCGGTGGTGGGCGGCCTCGCGCAGCGCCAGGTACAGCCGCACCTCGTCGGCGGGAACACCCAGTCCCTCACCGAAACGCACGATGTTGCCCGGCAGCAGAGCCGCCTTCCCGGCGGGGCCCAGCGGCAGGCCGATGTCGCTGGAACCGACCACCTCGCCGGCCAGCACGCCCACCGCCTGACCGATCTGGGTGCCGAACATGGCGCCGCCCATGGAGCGCATCATGCCGAGCAGCGGACCGGCCACGGCCCGCATCTCCTCCGGCAGCACCTCGCCCATCGCGCCGCCCACCCGTTCGGCGACCGGGTCCACCAGCTCCCGCCACACCGGAAGGGTGGCCTCCACCCACTCCGCACGGCTCCAGGCCACCGCCGAGGTCGCACCCGAGGGCAACGCCGTCACCTCGTCCAGCCACAGCTCGGCCAGGCGCAGCGCCTCGCCCACGGCGGCCCGCTCGGCGGCGCCGACGCTGCTGTCCCGCGAGCCGTCGGGCGCCCCGGCGGCGACCGTCTGACGGGCCACGTTGCGGGCCAGGTCCCAGTTGACCGGACCGTCGTCGGAGGAGAGCAGCTGCCCCAGCTGCTGGAAGGCCGCGCCCAGGTCGCCCGGGTTGCCGCCGCCCAGCGCGCCGAACATGGCCGCCAGCGGATTGTCCGCCGGGTCCGGACCCTTGTCCCGGCCCCCGCCCTGGTTCTTTCCGGGCTCGCCGTCCTCCGGCTCCCGGGGGAGACCGAATCCGAATGGGGTGTCGCTCACGGGAATCCTCGGCAATCCTCGGTTGTGCGGCTCGATGGTCTCGACGGTGTGGTCGCCACCCGCGGCGCGGGTGGACGGTCGGCGGACACGGGTCGGTCGTCCCGGTCGGCGTGCTCCGGCCGGGCGGCCCGATGCGGACGCGGCCGGGAGCGGCGGAACCGGCCCGACCCCGACACGGCGCACCGAGCCGGGTCGTGATCCTCCAGCCTAAATGTCCCTCGTGCAGGATGGGGGGTGCGCATCCCGTACCGAGACAACCGCTGGAGACGTCCTGTGAGTTCCCCGGAGCCCTCCGTTCGCGGAGCGCGAAACGATCGGCCGGCCGCGTTGACCGTGGCCGTCACGGGAGCGGCCCGGGGCGCCGGCGCCCTGATGACCCGGCGTCTGGTGGGGGCGTCCCCGCCCGTCCGGGTGATCGCGGTGGACGAGCGACGGGGCACGTTCGAGGGCGCCGACGACGCCGAGTGGCACCTGATGGACATCCGGGACCCCGCCCTGGCCGAGCCCTTCCGTCCCGACGGCCGTCCGGTGGACGTCGTGGTGCACCTGTCCCTCGACCTCGACCTGGAGACCGACGCCGGGGCCCGCACCGCGCACAATGTCGGCGGCACCCGGGCGGTGCTGACGGCCGCCGCCGCCATGGGGGTGCGCCGGGTGGTGCTGTGCACCTCGACGATGGTGTACGGCGCCCTCCCGGACAACGACGTCCCCCTCTCGGAGGACGCCGGACTCCGCGCCTCCCCGGACGCCAGCGGGGTCGCCGACCTGCTGGAGATCGAGAGCCTGGCCGAACGCGCCCCGCGCGCCCACCCCGGACTGAACGTCACCGTGGTCCGTCCGGCCGCCCTGGTGGGGGTCGACGCGGACACCGCCCTGACGCGCTACTTCGAGTCGCCCCGCCTGCTCCTGGTGGCCGGCTCCCGGCCCCGTTGGCAGTTCTGCCACGTCGAGGATCTGGTGACCGCGCTGGAGCTGGTGGTGCGCCGCGACCCGACCGGCCCCCTGGTCGTGGGGAGCGACGGTTGGTTGGAGCACGAGCAGGTCGAGGAGCTGTCCGGCATCCGTCGCATGGAACTGCCCTCGGCGGTGGCGCTCGGCGCGGCCACCCGTCTGCACCGACTGGGGTTGACCCCGTCACCGGCGGCGGATCTGGCGTACACCATGCACCCGTGGGTGGTGGGCACGGGACGGCTCTACGAGGCCGGGTGGCGACCGACGTGGACCAATGAGAAGGCGCTCGCGGCCCTGCTGGAGGAGACCGCCGGACGGCACGCAGTGGCCGGCCGCCGACTGGGCCGCAAGGACGCGGCGACCACGCTGGGGGCCGCCGGCGCGACGGTCGCCCTGGTGGGTACCGCGGCTCTGGTGCGCCGTGCCCGCCGCCGACGTCGCTGACCCCGGGTCGCCCGGAATCCCCGAATCGCCCGCACTCTCCGGATCCGCCCGCCCCGCGCCCGGGCG
>NZ_VKHT01000322.1 GCF_014141535.1 Streptomyces alkaliphilus
GTCGGGGTCGCCCCCGCCGCCCCGGTTCCCGTGCCGACCCCGGCCGCCGTGGTCTCGATTCCGCTCCGGTCTCCGTTCCCGCTCACCCCTCCATGGTCCCCCATGCCGATCGGGAACCGGACGGTACCCCTCCCGACCCGATTCGCGACCGCCGCCCTTCGCTCATCGGAGGTACATGATGCTCAGGTGTACGAGAGGCGGATAGAGTCGAGGGAACCCTCAGCCCTCCGCGGCCCCGGGCCGCGCAGACGCGCAGAAAGGTGCGTCATGTCCGATCATCACCTCCCGCCTCCACTGGAGGTCAGTCCCGAGGCCCCGGACCGCAACCTCGCCCTGGAACTGGTGCGGGTCACCGAAGCCGGGGCCATGGCCTCCGGCCGTTGGGTCGGCCGGGGCGACAAGAACGGCGCCGACGGCGCCGCCGTCCGCGCCATGCGCACCCTCGTCTCCACCGTCTCGATGAACGGCGTGGTCGTCATCGGCGAGGGCGAGAAGGACGAGGCCCCGATGCTCTACAACGGCGAGCGGGTCGGCGACGGCACCGGCGCCGAGTGCGATGTCGCCGTGGACCCCGTCGAGGGCACCACCCTCACCGCCAAGGGCATGGGCAACGCCGTCTCGGTGCTCGCGGTGGCCGACCGGGGGGCGATGTTCGACCCCAGCGCCGTCTTCTACATGGAGAAGCTGGCCGCCGGCCCGGAGGCGGCCGAGTTCGTCGACATCAACGCCCCCGTGGCGACGAACATCCGGCGGGTGGCCAAGGCCAAGGGATGCGCCCCCGAGGACGTGACCGTGGTCGTGCTGGACCGCCCCCGCCACGAGAACCTGGTCAAGGAGGTGCGGGAGGCCGGCGCCCGGATCAGGCTGATCGCCGACGGGGACGTCGCGGGCGCGGTCATGGCCGCCCGGGAGAACACCGGTGTGGACCTGATGCTGGGCATCGGCGGCACCCCCGAGGGCATCATCGCCGCCTGCGCCATGAAGTGCCTGGGCGGCACCATCCAGGGCCGGCTGTGGCCTCGTGACGAGGACGAGCGACGGCGGGCGCTGGACGCCGGCCACGACCCCGACCGGGTCCTGCTCACCGAGGACCTGGTCCGCGGCGACAACGTCTTCTTCGTGGCCACCGGCATCACCGACGGCGAACTCCTGCGCGGGGTGCGGTACCGCGCGGAGACCGCCACCACGCAGTCCCTGGTCATGCGCTCCAAGTCGGGGACGATCCGGCAGATCGACTCCACGCACCGGCTGTCGAAGCTGCGCGCCTACAGCGCGGTCGACTTCGAACGGGCGCGCTGAGTCGACCGGCGGCGACGACCCGGGCCGCGAACGCCGGGACGCTCCGGACCCGTGCGGGGGCCGGTGCGTCCCGGGGCGTCCCGGGGCGTCCCGGGGCGTGGTCGCCGGGCACGGACGGCGGGCACGGACGCCGAACGGCGGGGCGTCCGCTCAGGGGGATTCCGGGGCCCGCGGGACCCCGACACCGGAACGACGCGAGAACCCGACGACGCAGACGACGCAGACGACGCAGACGACGCAGACGGGGAGAAGTGTGCCGGGCCGGACGCCCGGGAGGGTCGGACAGCGGGGAGGCCCCCGCCGCCCCGCCCCGGGGTCAGGCGATGCGCCCCATGGAGGGCGGGGCCTCGGCCGCGTCCCGACGACGACGGCGGCCGAGCATCACCCGACGCTCGGCGGCGGTCAGGCCCCCCCACACCCCGTAGGGCTCCGGCTGGTCCAGGGCGTGCTCGCGGCACTCCAGCAGCACGGGACAGCGGGCGCACACCGCCTTGGCGGCCTGTTCGCGGGAGAGACGATGGGCGGTGGGCTCCCGGGAGGGGGCGAAGAAGAGTCCCGCCTCGTCCCGCCGACAGGCGGCCTCCGAGTGCCAGGGCCCCGCGGGCTCCTTCCGGGCATGCTGCGCCGGGGCAGCGGGGGACCACGACTCGGGCGGCGGATGCAGCACGGTCAACTCCTGACGACGGCTACCGGGGTCGCTCTCGCGATGACGGATCACCACCCGTGCGACGGCGGCCGGCCCTGGCCCCCGCCGGCCGGGGTGCGGCCATACGGGTGACGGTCTCTCTGCCCTACCCGCTGCGCGCACGCTTATGCACGGAGAGCCAAACCGCCGGATCGCGAGGGGGTCGGACGCCCGGTGGGCGCGGTCCCCGGGGAGGCCCCGCCCTCCGCTCGCCGAGGGCTCCCGCCCGCGCGGCGCCGCGTCGGTCACCCGCCCCGGCGCGGGACCGGCGCGGGACCGGGACGTCAGTCGCGGTCGGGGGCGCGCAGGTCGTGCACCTGCTCACCGGAGACCCGTTTCACCTCCACGCCGCCGAGCAGAGCCAGTCCCTGGATGACCAGGACCGGGGCGTTGGGGTCGGAGGACTCGTGTCCCCCCATCGAGAAACCGCCCAGGATGCCGGTGCCGGAGCCCCGCACGGTGACGTTCCCCGGAACCTTGATCTCCACGCCGCCGAGCACGGCGGTGACGTTGAGGGTCACCACCCGCTGGTCGAAGAAGGCCTGCGTCAGGTCGAGCTCCACCCCGCCGAGGAAGGCCACGACGTTGACCCGGCCGCTCACCCGCCATCGCCCCCGCCGCTCGGCGCCGCCGAGCACGGCGACCACGTTGCGCGTCGCCCCGGAGGGAGTGGCGCCCGCGGGGGCCGGGGGAGGCGTGCCGAAGGGCTGCCCGACCGGCAGGTCGCGCACCAGGGGCTCGAGTTCGGCCCGGGTACGGGCCCGGTAGACCGCGTCGATGCGCTCGGCGTGCTCCTCGGCGTCCAGGCGTCCCTCGGCGAGGGCTTCCCTGAGGATTTCCGCCACCCGATCGCGGTCGGCGTCGGAGGCACGCATCGCGGGAGCCGTCGCCGGGGTCTCGGCGGGAGCGGGGCGGCGGTCCCCCTCCTCGCCGGAGCGCTGTTCTGTCACCCTCCCAGGATAGCGAACGCGATACATCGCAACCATTCCGCGGCGCCCGGAAGCGGTGCGCCCTCCCCGGTTTCCCGCGAGAGGGGCGGGCCGGCCCCCGGGCCCGCGGTTCAGTCCTCCGTCCCGGCTCCCGTCCCCGGCGCGGAAGCGGCCTCGACGCCCTCGACGGCGGGCACCGTCGCCCCGGGCGGGAGGTCCATCTCGAACCAGACCAGCTTGCCGGTGCCCAGTCGGGTGGCGCCCCAGGTGCGGGCCAGCTCCTCGACCAGGAACAGTCCCCGTCCGCCCTCCTCGTCGGGCCCGGCGCGGCGGGGACGCGGGAGCAACGGCACGTCGTCCCCGACCTCGCAGCGCAGCGAACCGGAGCGCAACAGCCTCAGGGTCACGGGACGTTCGGCATACCGAACGGCATTCGTCACGACTTCGCTGACCAGGAGTTCGGCGGAGTCGAGGAGGTCCTCCAGTTTCCAGCGGCGCAGGCTCTCCCGGACCAGACGGCGGGCGTCGCGCACCGACTCCGGAGCCGGCGGCATCCGCAGGGCGGCGACGTTCTCCTGGTCGATGCCCTCCAGACGGACCACCAGGAGCGCGATGTCGTCGTCCCGGTCGCCGGGCCCGACGATGTCCAGGATCTCGTCGCACATCGGCTCCAGCGGCGCGGCGGCGCCGGGCCGGGTCATCCGGGCGATCTCGGTGAGCTTCTCCCGCAGGAACGCCACGCCCTCCATGACGTCGCGGGTGCGGGACTCCACCAGGCCGTCGGTGTAGAGCACGAGCGTGGATCCGGGCGGGGCCGGGATGTCCTCCACCGACTCGAAGTCCACCCCGCCGACCCCGATGGGCGCGTTGGGCGGGAGGTCGATCAACTCGGTGGTGCCGTCGGGCAGCAGCAGCACCGGCGGCGGGTGGCCGGCGTTGGCGGCGGTGATGGTGCGCTCCACCGGGTCGTAGACCGCGTAGAGGCAGGTGGCCATGCGGTCGCTGCCCAGGCGCTGGGCCTGGTCCTCCAGGTGGTGCAGAACCTCCTGCGGGGGCAGGTCGAGCCCGGCCAGGGTCTGCACGGTCGTGCGCAGCTGGCCCATGATCGCGGCGGAGGTCGTCGAGTGGCCCATCACGTCGCCGACCACCAGGGCCACCCGGCTGCGCGGCAGCGGGATCGCGTCGTACCAGTCGCCGCCCACCCGGGCGGACTGCGCGGCGGCGGCGTAACGGCGGGTCAGTTTCACCCCGGGCGAGGGGGGCAGGGTGTCCGGCAGCATGGTGCGCTGCAACTCGTCCGCGATGGACGCCTCCCGCCCGTACAGCACCGCCTTGTCCACGCCCAGGGCGGCGTGAGTGGCCAGCTGCTGGGCCACCTGGAGGTCGTCGTGCTCGAAGGCGTCCCGGTGGGCGCCGCGCAGCAGCACGGTCACACCGATGACCCGGCGCCGGCCGCGCAGGGGCGCGATGAGGGCGTGGTCGCCCTCGGGCAGACCGATGTTGCCGGTGAGTTCGCGGAGCGCGGCGCGGGCGGTGGGCGACTCGGCGAAGACCGGGCGCACCGCCCGCAGCACCTCGCCCAGGGGGCCGGTGGGATCGAGTTCCAGGCGGGGGTTGGCACCGCTCCAGGAGGACAGCACGGGCTCCTCGACCACCCCACCGCTCTCCTCCCGGATGCGCACCACGCCCTCGGGGAGTCGGTCGATGCGGCGCAGCCGCAGCACCACCCGATCGGGGGGCGCCTCGTCACCGACCGGCAGGGGGTCCTGGAGGTAGACCAGGATGGCGTCGGCGAAGGTCTGGACGGTCGCCCGGCACAGGCCGAGGACGATCTCGTCCAGGTCGTTGCCGCGGGCGATGCGGCGGGTGGCGGAACCGATGAAGCGCAGACGGTCGGCGTGGGAGAGCGAGCCGGTGCCGACGCCGTACCGCACCGTGCCGCCGTGTCCCGTCGCGGGCCCGACGTGGTCGCCGTTGGCGGCCGCCGAACCCGCGTCGTCGAGGCGCGGGCCCGTCTCCTCGCCCGGCTCCGCCAGCAGCCGGGTGTGCGGGAGGGGCGCGGTGTCGGCGGGCGCGGACGGGGGTGTCCGTTGTCCGGTGGGCTGCGAGGAGGTCGGATCCGTCACGAGTGGGTGTCCATCCGTCCGGGTGGGGTCTGGCGTGCTGAACGGGCTGTCTCTTATGTACGTCTGAGTCTGTCTGGTATCCGTCCTCT
>NZ_VKHT01000323.1 GCF_014141535.1 Streptomyces alkaliphilus
GCTCCCGGCCGCTCCGGTCACCGGGGGCCGGGGTTCGGCACTCCCGTCCGCCGGGGGGTCGGCCGTAGACTGCGATGTCGGGGCCCCGCCGGAGGGGCTCGGCCGATGGCCACGCGGCGCCGCGCGGTCGTACCGCAGCAGCCCCGTGAGGAGGCGGATCCCACCGTGACCCAGCCCGGCGAGAGGGCGGAGAGCGCCACGTCCCGACCGACCCGGCCCCGGTTCCGCAAACCGGCGTCGCTGACCTTCGAACCCCCGATGGCGGCCGTGGACGCCGAGCACTTCTTCGGTCTGGAGTCCGTGACCGACCCGGGGGAACTGCTGGAACGCTCGACGGATCTGGCGGTCGCCTTCCGGGACGCCGCCGAGCGGGCCGTGGAGTACCAGGCGGTGGCGGCGGCCCGGCTGACCGATCCGCGCCGCTTCGACCGCCTCACGGAGACGCAGCTCGCCGAACTCGCGGGGTGGGGCGAGGACTACGCCCGGCGGATGGTGGAGTTCGGCCGTCGGTTGGAGCGGGGCGACCCCGCCGGGGAGGAGTGACCGCCCGCCGGGGAGGACGGGGACCGGGTTGCGACGCAGGTCACGGCCCCGTACGGCGGAATCGATTTTCGTCCCGCCCGCCCCGGGTGCTACAGTCTTCCCTGTCACCAGGCGCCGCTAGCTCAGTTGGTTAGAGCAGCTGACTCTTAATCAGCGGGTCCGGGGTTCGAGTCCCTGGCGGCGTACCGGAAAGAGCCGGGGTCCGCGACATTCCACGTGTCGCGGGCCCCGACTCTTTCCGTGTCGCCCCGGGCCGGTCCGGCGGAGGGGGATCCCACCGCCGGACCGCCGCCGGACCGTCGCGACCGCGGGCTCAGCCCTCGCCGGCCGCGCCCTCCCCGTCCTCGGCCGAGCCTCCGGGGGCCGCCTGCTGCACCACCTCGAAGGACCACAGGGTCGCCCCCGTGGCCGCCGGGCGCGGGCCGCCGTGACCGGCACCCTCCTCGCCTCCGCCGCCGGGACGGCCTTCCCCGCCGCCGGTGTGCGCCTGCCGCATCGGACCGTTCATCCAGGCCTCGAAGTCCGCCTCGCTGCGCCACCGGGTGTAGACGAGGTACCGGTCGGTGCCCTCCACCGGGCGCAGCAGCTCGAACCACTCGAAGCCGTCGGAGTTCTCCACCAGACCGGCACGGGAGGCGAAGCGTCGCTCCAACTCCTCGCGCCGCTCCGCCGGGACCTCGATCACGTTGATCTTCACCACACTCATGCGCCCCATTCTTCACCCCCGGGCCCCTCGGCCGCGCGTGCGGGCCCCTCGGCCCGCCCGCGCGGCCGAGGGTTCACCCCGGGGCGTGACGGCGACCCCCTCCCCCGCCGCGTCCGCCGGCGCCCGTGGCCGGCTCGTGGGACGGTTCGGGAAGGGCCTGCCGGAACCCGGCGCGCCCACCGGCGTCCCGGGCGCGTCGGCGGGCAGGCGTCCCCCGGCGGGTGTCCGAACCGGTGGGTGGTTCGGGACGTCCCCGCACCGAACGAACCGCACCGAACGAACCACACGGAACCAACCGCGCGGAACACCGGAAGAGAGACCGGAGGAGAGGGTGAGGGCGACCATGGGCGGACCCATCGGTGAGGGCCGGGAAGCACGCGACATCGACCGGGAGGCCGCCCGGCTCCGTCACGACCTGGTGAGCGCCCTCGTCGCCGCCGGGGCCCTCCCCGACCCCGCCTGGCGGACCGCCTTCGAGGAGGTGCCGCGTCATCTGTTCGTACCCCGCTTCTACGACCCCTCGGGATTGCGGATCGATCGCCACGACCACCCCGACCTGTGGTTGCGCGGGGTGCACGAGGATCGCGCGTTGGTCACCCACCGGCGCGGCGGGGAGCCGATCTCCTCCAGCTCCCAGCCGTCGCTGATGGCCAGCATGCTGCACGATCTGGATGTGCGCGACGGCGACCGGATCCTGGAGGTCGGCACCGGCACCGGCTGGAACGCCGCCCTGCTGGCCCACCGGGTGGGGGACCACCGGGTGACCAGCGTGGACCTGGACCCGGAGTTGACCGCCACCGCCCGTGCCCACCTCGCGGCCGCCGGCCGCCGGCCGCGGGTGGTCACCGCCGACGGCTCCATGGGGTGGCCGCCCGAGGCGCCCTACGACCGGATCATCGCGACCTGCCGGATCGACGCCGTGCCACTGCCCTGGTTGCGCCAACTCACGGTGGACGGTCTGTTGGTCGCCCCCCTGGGCTACGCGGTGATCCGGCTGCGGCGCACCGGGCCGGATCGGGCGACGGGCCGGTTCCGGGGCGGTGCCTGGTTCATGCCGTTGCGCACCGGACGGTCCCGCCCCGGGGTGCCGGCGGTGGAACCCGACGCGGACGACCCCGGCCGTCCGGCGGAGGTGACGCCCCGGGCCGCGACCGACCCGGACTTCCGCTTCTGGGCGGACCTGTGCGAACCGGGCGTGGAGTGGCGGATGGATCCGGAACCGGGCGCCGGGCCGGGAGCGGTGGCGCTGCGCGGGATGGACGGCTCCACCGCGCGCCTGGGCCGTAACGGCATGGTGGTGGAGGCCGGTCCGCGCCGGTTGTGGTCCGAGGTGGAGCGGCTGTACCGGGTGTGGGACGAGCGGGGTCGACCGGGCCCGGAAAGGTTCGGGGTCTCCGTGGAGGGGCGGCACCAGCGGTTGTGGATCGACACCCCGGACGGGCCGGGCCACGAGTTGGGCGAGCCCGTGGACGCCGTGCGGCCCGGTTGACCGCGGCGGAGGGGGCCCGGGAGGGGCCGGACCCGTGTCCCGGGCGCCCGTCGGGCGCCCGGGACGACCGGCCTCAGGAGAGCAGTTCGGCCTCGAGGGTGATGTTCACCCCGGCGAGGGCCTTGCTGACCGGGCAGTTCTCCTTGGCGCCCTCGGCGGCCTTCCGGAAGTCGTCCTCCGAGAGGCCGGGCACCCGTGCCCGGACGGTGAGCTTGATACCGGTGATGCCCTCACCCGGCTGGAAGGTGACGTCCGCCCGGGTCTCCACCGACTCGGGCGGCGTGCCGGCACCGGCCAGGCCGTGCGAGAACGCCATCGAGTAGCAGGAGGAGTGGGCCGCCGCGATCAACTCCTCGGGACTGGTGCGGCCGTTGGGCTCCTCCGCCCGGGAGGGCCAGGTGACGTCGTAGGTGCCCAGGCCGGACGAGTCGAGGGCGACGGTGCCCGCGCCGCCCATCAGCGGGCCCTCCCACCGGGTGGTCGCGGTGCGCGTGGTTGCCATGTGCTTTCCATCCTCCGTGACGGATGCTTCGACGGCGGATCGCCCGCGTCCCGGCCGCCGGGGCGGAGGGTGTCGGGGCGCTCCGTTCGGCCCCACGCTAACCCCCTCGCGGCGGCGGTTCGCCCCCGGCCGGGCGGCGTGTCCGCGACATCGACGCCGACCGGCCCGGAAAAGGCGGTTTCCGGCCGCGCCGGGCCACCGGTGACGGGGCCCACCGGGGCCGGTCGTGACGGGCGGGCGCCGGAAGGGGTCATGGTGCGGCCGGAGGGATTCGAACCCTCACGGGCTTGCGCCCACTGGGACCTAAACCCAGCGCGTCTCGCCATTCCGCCACGGCCGCCGACACCGGCATCCTATCCGCCGCCGCGGCCCGCCCCTCCCGACGCCGTCGGGGTGGGCGATCCGCGGCGGCGGGTGGGCCGGCCCGCGACGGGGGCGACGTCAACCGCCCAGCGCCCGGGTGACGGTGTGGATCACCAACCCCGCCAGCGCGCCGATGATCGTGCCGTTGAGCCGGATGAACTGCAGGTCGCGGCCGATGTGCAGCTCGATCTTGCGGGAGGTGTGGCGGGCGTCCCAGCTCGACACGGTGTCGCTGATCAGCGAGGTGATCTCGCGACGGTAGCCGGTGACCACGTGCACGGCGGCGTTGGTGATCCAGGTGTCCAGCTTGCCGCGCAGGCGCGGGTCGGCCTCCAGCCGGGCCCCCAGGGAGAGCACGGAGGTGCGGGCGCGCAACCGCAGCGCGCTGCGCTCGTCCTCGGCCGCCGCCAGCACCATGCTCCGCACGGCCCCCCAGGCGGAGGCGATGACGTCCTGCACCTCGGGGCGGTTCAACAGCTCGGACTTGGCCCGCTCCACCCGCTCGCGGGTGGCCGGGTCCTCCCGCAACTGCACCGCCAGGTCGGCCAGGAAACGGTCCACCGCCCCGCGCGCGGGGTGCCCGGGGCTGTCCCGCATCTCGGTGACGAAGCGCAGCAGTTCGCGATAGACGCGGTCACCGACCCGGCGGTCCACGAAGCGGGGCGTCCAACCCGGAGCCCCGCCCTCCACCGCCGTCATGACGGCGTCCCGGTGCTCCACCAGCCAGTCGTGGGCCTTGGCGCAGAACAGGTCCACCAGGCGGTGGTGGCCGCCCTCCTCGACCGTGCGCCCCAGCAACCGGCCGAGCGCCGGGGAGACCTCGGTCGCCTCGGCCCGTCGGGTGATGACCTCGCCCAGGATCGCCTGGACGTCGGAGTCCCGCAGGACCGCCATCCCGCCGCGCAGGGCGTTGGCCAACTCGGCGGTGACCCGGTCGGCGTTGTCCGGCTGCGCCAACCAGGCCCCCACCCGCCGGCCGAGGTCCACGGCGGCGATCTTCTCCCGGACCACCTGTTCGGAGAGGAAGTTCTCCCCGACGAAGTCACCGAGTGATTCCCCCAGTTGATCCTTCTTGGTGGGGATGATCGCGGTGTGCGGGATCGGCAGTCCGAGCGGGTGGCGGAACAGGGCGGTGACCGCGAACCAGTCGGCGAGCGCCCCGACCATCCCGGCCTCGGCCGCCGCCGCCACGTACCCGGCCCAGGGGCCGGCGCCCCGGGCCTCGGCCCAGGTGGCCAGCGCGTAGACGACCGCCACGAAGACCAGCAGGCCGGTGGCGACCACCTTCATCCGGCGCAGGCCGCGCTGCTTCTCCATGTCGATCTCGGTGAAGCCGTCGGTGAGCCGCCCCCGGGACGGCGCGGCGGCCGGGGCGGTACGGGCGCCCGGGCCCGGCGCGTCGGCGGGTTCGGGCACCGGCTCCGGCACCGGGCCGGGAAGCGCCTCGGCGGCCGGTCCGGCGGGAGGTGTCGCCGGGGCTCCCCCTCCCGGGTTCGGTTCGGCTCCGACC
>NZ_VKHT01000324.1 GCF_014141535.1 Streptomyces alkaliphilus
CCCTCCGGTCGCCCCCGCGGCTGCCCCCGGGGAAGCCCCTCACCTGCTGTGGTACTCCTCCCCCGCCGACGAGTGGCTGCGCGCCCTGCCGATCGGCAACGGCCGACTCGGGGCGATGGTCCACGGCGGCACCGAGGAGGAGGAACTCCAGCTCAACGAGGACACCCTGTGGGCCGGCGGTCCGCACGTCTTCGACAATCCGCGGGCGGCGACCGCCCTCCCGGAGGTCCGGCGCCTGGTACTGGCCGGGGAGTGGGACGCGGCCCAACGGATCGTGGACGAGGACGTGATGGGGGTACCGGTTCGGCAACCCCCCTACCAGACCGCCGGTGGTCTTCGCCTGTCCCTCCCCGACACCGGCCCGGTGACTGAGTACCACCGCTCGCTCGATCCCCGCACCGGCCTGCACACCGTGACGTACACGCGCGGCGGGGTGCGGTACCACCGGGAGGCCTTCGCCTCGGCCCCGGACGGGGTGATCGTGGTGCGGCTGACCGCTGATCGTCCCGGCGCGATCTCCCTGACCGCCCGTGCCGACGGACCCCTCACCACCGGCACCTCCTCCCCCTCCCCCGACACCATCGCCCTGGACGGCCGGGGCGGGGACTTCGAGGGGGTACCGGGCCGGGTGCGGTTCCGGGTGCTGGCGCGGGCGCTGGCCGAGGGCGGCTCGGTGGAGTCCGCCGACGGGGTGCTGCGGGTCACCGACGCGGACGCCGTGACCCTCCTGGTCACCGTGCGGACGGGGTATCGCTCCTGGCGGGACGCGGACGGGGACCCGACGACGGCCGCAGAGGAGGACCTGCGGGCGGCCGCGCGGCACTCTCCGACCGAACTGCGGGAGCGGCACGTGTCCGACCACACCGCCCTCTTCGGCCGGGTGGTGCTGGACCTGCCGGTGACCCCGGCCGGCCTGCGACCGACCGACGAGCGGGTGGCGCGGTTCACCGAGGGGAACGACCCCCAACTGGCGGCGCTGTACTTCGACTACGGTCGGTACCTGCTGATCGCCTGCTCACGACCCGGCTGCCAACCCGCCAACCTCCAGGGGCTGTGGAACGACCTGACGGACCCCCCGTGGGGCTGCAAGTACACCATCAACATCAACACCGAGATGAACTACTGGCCGGCCGGACCGGCCAACCTGGCGGAATGCTGGGAGCCGTTGTTCGACCTGCTGGCCGATCTGGCGGTGACCGGCGCCCGCACGGCCCGGGAGACCTACGGGGCGCGCGGTTGGGTGGCGCACCACAACGTCGACGCCTGGCGGGGCACCGCCCCCGCGGACGGCGCCTTCTGGGGCATGTGGCCCACCGGAGGGGCGTGGTTGGCGCTCTCCATCCGGGAACACCACCGCTTCACCGGGGACACCGAAGCCCTGCGCCGACGCTTCCCCGTGCTCGCCGGCGCGGCCCGTTTCTTCCTCGACTCCCTGGTCACCGACCCGGCGACCGGTGAGTTGGTGACCTGCCCCTCGATCTCGCCGGAGAACGCCCACCACCCCGGCCCCGGTGGCTCGCTGTGCGCGGGGCCCACCATGGACAACCAGATCCTCGCCGACCTCTTCGACGCGGTCGTGGAGTGCGGGGAGTTGCTGGGGGAGGAGCCGGAACTGCGAGCCGAGGCCGCGGCGGCGCGGGAGCGCCTGGCCCCGATGCGGGTGGGTTCCGACGGGCGCCTGCGGGAGTGGCGGGAGGACTGGGACGCGATCGCCCCCGAGCAGGACCACCGTCACGTCTCGCACCTGTACGGCCTCCACCCGGGGGCCCGGATCACCCGCCGGACCCCCGGGTTGCTGGCCGCCGCGCGGCGCACCCTGGAGGGACGCGGTGATGCCGGCACCGGCTGGTCCCTGGCCTGGAAGATCAACTTCTGGGCCCGCCTGGGCGAGGGGGCACGTTCCTGGAAGTTGTTGGGTGACCAACTCACCCCCGAACGCACCGCGCCCAACCTGTTCGATCTGCACCCGCCGTTCCAGATCGACGGCAACTTCGGGGCGGTGGCGGGTATCACCGAGTGGTTGGTGCAGTCCCACGGGGGCGAGGTGCACCTGCTGCCGGCGCTGCCGCCCGCACTGTCCTCGGGACGGGTGCGCGGACTGGTGGCCCGCGGCGGTGTCGAGGTGTCACTGGAGTGGGAAGCCGGGCGCCTGGTGCGGGCCCGGCTCCTCTCCCGGCTCGGCGGTACCCTGCGGATCCGCTGGGCCGGCCCCCTGGTGGCGGCCCCCGCCGCCGGGGAGGGGGACCGGCTCCCCGCGCCGACCGCGAACGCCCGGACCGGTGCGCCGGAGGAGGACGGCACGGTGGTGACGGTGTTGGAGACCGGGGCGGGTGAGGTGATCCACCTGCGGCCGGCCGAATGATTCCCGCCCCGTCCCCGGACGCCGGGCGCCGGGGCGACCGTTCCGTGACGTGTGTCCGTTACGGTGGCGGGAATATGCACGACACGACGGGTGGGAACGGTCCGCGATCGGCGGGGCCCGCGCCCGACGGCCCCGGAACCGGGGGATCGCCCCGGGCGTTCAACCGGTGACGGTGCCACACACCGGAGCTGACGGGAGGCAGGCCATGGGGACGGAACCGCACGGTGAGGAGCGGGGCCGCCGGGACGAGTGGGACGAGCTGGTCCTCGACGAGAGCTTCGTCAGGGATGCCAGGGTGAACGAACCCACGGCCCGAACCCGCATGCTCTCCGAGCGCTGGAAGAACAACGCCCCCGACCCCCAGCCGTGGCGTTCCGACGAGCCGCCGGCCGGTTGGATCCACAGCACGGCGCCGGGTCGGGGGAAGAAGAGGAAAGAGCGCGCCCCGCGCAAGCCCCGGCGCGGCATCACCGGCTGGTTCCGGCGCCGCCGGAAGGACGAGGGGAACGGTCCGGACGCCGGGGAGTGACGCGATGCGTCCCCGCCGGACGGGACCCCCGTCCGGCGGGGACGAGAGCCCGGCACGGGCCCGGAGCCGATCCGTCGGGGAACACCTCCGTCGGGGACCGGTCGTCCGGACCCCGACGGCTCACCGGGGCCCGGGCGGCGGGACGATCGCCGCCCGGGCCCCGGTGTCCCCGGCCGGTCGGGGAGATGTCAGCCGGCGGCCCCGAGCAGGTGGTCCATCGCCAGCTGGTCGAGCTGCTCGAAGGCCATCCCCCGCCGGGCCGCGGCGTCCGGGTCGAACTCCTCGAACGCCGAGCGGTCGGCGAGCAGCGCCGAGGCGGTCTCGCCCTCGTTCAGGGTGGGACGGGCCAGTTCGTCCAGGCGCGAGGCGGCCAGGGCCTCGGCGGTGCGCGGGTCGGCGCGGAAGGCGGCGGCCCGCTCCTTGAGGATCAGGTAGTTGCGCATGCCACCGGCGGCCGAGGCCCAGACGCCGTCCATGTCCTCGGTGCGCGGGGGCTTGAAGTCGAAGTGGCGGGGACCGTCGTAGCCGGCCGACTCCAGCAGGTCCACCAGCCAGAAGGCCGAGCGCAGGTCACCGGCACCGAACCGCAGGTCCTGGTCGTACTTGATGCCGTTCTGACCGTTGAGGTCGATGTGGAACAGCTTGCCGGCCCACAACGCCTGCGCGATGCCGTGCGGGAAGTTGAGCCCGGCCATCTGCTCGTGGCCCACCTCGGGGTTGACGCCGAACAGTTCGGGACGCTCCAGCCGCTCGATGAAGGCCAGGGCGTGGCCGACGGTCGGCAGGAGGATGTCACCGCGCGGCTCGTTGGGCTTGGGCTCCAGCGCGAAGCGCAGGTCGTAGCCCTGCTCGGTGACGTAGTCGGCGAACAGGTCGAAGGCCTCCTTGAGGCGGTCCAGCGCGACCCGCACGTCCTTGGCCGCGCCGGACTCGGCACCCTCCCGGCCGCCCCACGCCACATAGGTGCTCGCGCCCAACTCGGCCGCGAGGTCGATGTTGCGCAGGGTCTTGCGCAGGGCGTAACGCCGCACGTCGCGGTCGTTGGCGGTGAAGGCGCCGTCCTTGAAGACGGGGTGGGTGAAGAGGTTGGTGGTCGCCATCGGCACCACCATGCCGGTGGAGTCCAACGCCTGACGGAAGCGCTTGATCCGCGCCTCGCGCTCGGCGGTGGGGGCCCCGAAGGGGATGAGGTCGTCGTCGTGGAAGGTGACGCCCCAGGCTCCGAGTTCGGCCAGGCGCTCCACGCTCTCGACCGGGTCGAGCTCGGCGCGGGTGGCGTCCCCGAAGGGGTCGCGCCCCGTCCAGCCGACGGTCCACAGGCCGAAGCTGAACTTGTCCGCGGGGGTGGGCTGGTACGACATGACGGCTCCTCGCTGGTGCGGGCGGTGCGGGGCGGCCCCGGCCGACCGGGTCGGGACGCGCGGACGAGGACGAACGGAACGGCGCTCCGGCTATTTCGTCATCGCTGTTTACAAATTAGTATGCGGGAGGCCGTGACGGAAGACCCGCAACGTTCGGAGCCGCTGTGGCGCCGGCTTCCGCCCCGTCTGAGAGGACGAGTTCATGACCACCGCACCCGAGGGTCCCGTCGTCATCGGCGTGGACAGCTCCACCCAGTCCACGAAGGTGCTCGCCGTGGACTCCACGACCGGAGAGGTGCTGGCCCGCGGTCGGGCCGCCCACATCGTGACCGCCGAACGGGACAGCGACCCCGAGCAGTGGTGGGGCGCCCTGGTCGAGGCCCTGGAGGCATGTGGTCCGGTCGTCGCACGGGCCGCGGCCATCGCCGTCGCCGGACAGCAGCACGGACTGGTCACCCTGGACGCCGACGGCCGGCCCGTGCGCAACGCCCTGCTGTGGAACGACACCCGCTCGGCGCCCCAGCGCGACCGCCTGGTGAGGGAACTGGGCGGCCCGGCCGCGTGGGCGGAGCGCACCGGCAGCGTCCCCGCCGCGTCCTTCACCGTCACCAAGTGGGCCTGGCTGCGCGAGCACGAGCCCGAGCACGCCGCCGCCACCCGCGCCGTCCGACTCCCCCACGACTACCTCACCGGTCGGCTCGCCGGGCACGGTCTCACCGAGGGCACCACCGACCGGGGCGACGCCTCGGGGACCGGCTGGTGGTCCTCCGCCACCGGCGACTGGGACACCGAGCTCGCCGCCCTCTCCGACCTGGACCCCGCCCTCCTGCCCCGGCTGGTC
>NZ_VKHT01000325.1 GCF_014141535.1 Streptomyces alkaliphilus
AACCCACCCCCCGCTGCCGGTGGTCGCCGTCGTCGGTCTGGGCACGATGGGCACCGGCATCGCCGAGGTCCTGCTGCGCTCCGGGCGCGAGGTCATCGGCGTGGACATCGACCCGGCCGCCGTCGAGCGCGCCGGCGAGCGTCTGCGGGGCTCCGCCGCCCGCGCGGTCGAGCGGCAGCGGATCACCGAGCAGCAGCGCCGCGACCTCCTCTCCCGGTTCCGCGCCGGCACCGACCTCGCCGACGCGGCTCCGGCCGATCTGGTGATCGAGGTGGTGCCCGAGGACTACGAGCTGAAGCTGTCGGTGCTCACCGCGCTGGACTCCCTCGTGCGCCCGGACACCGTCCTGGCCACCGGCACCAACGCCCTGCCCGTCACCCGGCTGGCCGCCGAGACCGCCCGTCCCGAGCGCGTGGTGGGTCTGCACTTCTTCCACCCGGTGCCCGCGATGCGACTGGTCGAGGTGGTCTCCTCGGTGCTGACCTCGCCGGACGCCGTCGAGCGGGTCACCGAACTCGCCCGGGACCTGGGCAAGGAACCCGTCCCGGCCGGGGACCGCCCCGGTTTCATCGCCGACGGCCTGCTGTTCGGCTACCTCAACCGGGCCGCCGCGATGTACGAGGCGCGGTACGCCACCCGCGAGGACATCGACGCCGCGATGCGACTGGGCTGCGGCCTGCCCATGGGACCACTGGAGTTGCTCGATCTGATCGGGATCGACACCGCGCGGGCGGTCCTGGAGGCGATGTACGAGCGCTCCCGGGACCGGCTGCACGCCCCGACCCCCATCCTGGGCCAACTCGCCGAGGCCGGGATGACCGGCCGCAAGGCGGGGCGCGGCTTCTACACCTACTCCGGCACCGGTTCCGACGCCGAGGTGATCCCCGACCCGCCGACCGAGGGCGGGGACGCCGGGGCCGAGGGGCGCCCCGCCGGGGCCCGGCCGGTGGAGACCGTCGGCGTGGTCGGCTCCGGGACGATGGCCTCGGGCATCGCCGAGGTCTTCGCGAAGGCCGGCTTCCCCGTGATCCTGGTCGCCCGCAGCGAGGAGAAGGCGAACGCCGCGCGGGGGCGGATCGCCAAGTCCCTCGGCCGCTCGGTGACGAAGGGACGGATGTCGGCCGAGGACCGGGACGCCGCGCTCTCCCGGATCGTGCCCACCGACACGCTCGAATCGCTGGCCGACGTGGACCTCGCCGTCGAGGCGATCGCCGAGGACCTGACGATCAAACAGGACCTCTTCCGCACCCTGGACAAGGTCTGTCGTCCCGGAGCCGTGCTGGCCACCACGACCTCCTCGCTGCCGGTGGTGGCCTGTGCCCGCGCCACCACTCGTCCGCGGGATGTCATCGGGATGCACTTCTTCAACCCGGCGCCGGCGATGAAGCTGGTGGAGGTGGTGCGCACGGTCCTGACGGGGGACGAGGCGCACGCCACCGTCCACGAGGTCTGCTCCCGGATCCGCAAGCACCCGGTGGACTGCGGCGACCGGGCCGGCTTCATCGTGAACGCGCTGCTGTTCCCCTACCTGAACGACGCGGTGAAGATGGTCCAGGAGCACTACGCCACCCCGGACGCCGTGGACACGGCGATGAAGCTGGGCGGCGGCTACCCGATGGGCCCCTTCGAACTGCTGGACGTGGTGGGGCTGGACGTCTCGCTGGCCATCGAGGAGACGCTGCACCGGGAGTTCCGCGATCCCTCGCTGGCGCCGGCGCCGCTGCTGCGGCAACTGGTGGAGGCGGGTTGCCTGGGGCGGAAGACCGGCCGCGGCTTCCGGGAATACACCCGGGCGGCGTCCTGAGGGCGGGCGGATGGGCTACGTTCGGCTCATGGCCCAGCCCGTGAAGTCCGTGTCACCCGATGCCCGCGCGCCGCAGGCGCCGGCCGCCGCCTCCCAGCGCCTGAAGGTGCGGCGGCGGCTGGCCGCGGCGGCGATGGAGCTCTTCGCGACCAAGGGTTACGCCGCCACCACGGTGGACGAGATCGCCGCGGCGGCGGGTGTCGCGCGACGGACGTTTTTCCGCCACTTCCGCTCCAAGGAGGAGGCGATCTTCCCCGACCACGACGACACCCTGGAGCGGGCGCGGGCGGTCCTGGAGGCCGCCCCCGCCCGGGAGAACCCGATCGACACCGTCTGTCGGGGGATCAAGGAGGTCATGCGGATGTACGCGGCCTCCCCCGCGGTGTCGGTGGAGCGTTACCAGCTGACCCGCGAGGTGCCGGCGCTGCGGGAGCGGGAGATCGCCTCGGTCGCCCGGTACGAGCGGCTGTTCACCCGCTACCTGCTGGAGCAGTTCGACGAGTCGGCGCACCGGGAGGGCAGCGCCGGGGACGAGCCGCTGCTGGCCGAGGTCGCCGCCTCGGCGGTGGTCACGGCCCACAACCACGTGCTGCGGCGGTGGCTGCGCAGTGGGGGCCAGGGGGACGTGGAGGGCGATCTGGACCGGGCGTTCGCCGTGGTCCGACGGACCTTCGGCAGCCTGCCGGTGGCCGCCGGCGGTGAGCCCGGCGGGGCCTCGCCGGCGCCCGGGGTGGTGGTGGCGGTGGCGCACACCGACGCGCCGCTGCCGGAGGTCATGCGCTCCATCGAGGAGGCCCTGCGGCGGCGTTGACCGGCTCCCGTCGGCAGGTCGCCGGCGGCCGACGCCGGAGCGGGTGGGAACCGGTGGCAGCCGCGCCCCGACACTCGGTGCCGGCACTCCGTGCCGGCACCGGCCGGTTCCCGGTCATCCCCGTCCGGAACCCCGATCGGGGCGGGCGGCGTGCAGCGCCCACAGCACCAGCGGCACCTGAGCGGGCACCCGGGCCCGGGCGATGCCCGCCCACGGTGCCGGACGGCGACTCCAATCCCGGGCCATTTTCACGTTGGCGGGCCACACGGCGACCAGGAGGGCCGCCGTCGCCGCGGCGCTCGCGCGGCGGGTTCGCGGGGTCAGCAGGCCGGCGGCCAGGGCGAGTTCGGCGGCCCCGCTGATCCGGGTCCAGTCGCGGGGGCGGCCGGGCAGGGACCGGGGCACGATGGCGTCGAAAGGCCGGGGAACGGCGAAGTGCAGCACGCCCGCCGTGCCGAGCAGACCGGCCAACATCCGGGCGGAATTCCGGGGATCGGACCATCCGGCGGATCGCTTCGGTCCCGACGCTCGGGCCATGGCGGGGTCTCCTGTCGCGGGCCGGGCCGCGGACGGCCCGGAACGGTGCTCCCGGCGGATGTTACCCACGAGTCACCCCGGAGCCAAGGACCCCGCTCGCCCCGATGGGGGGATCCGGGGAGCCAATGGTTCGCTCATGTGCGACCGGCTGATGACTTTTGAGCGAAATATTTGGCACTCAGTGCCTTGCGGGCCGGCACGCTGTGCCATAACGTGAGGTGCACCGGGACGTGGTCCCACCGTTCAACGGAACGTTCCCGGCCGCCTGCGTCACAGGCACCAGCGCGACCGCGCGAGCCACAGCACCATCGCCGCCGGACCGACGGCACCGCACCATCCGGTCACGACACCGCACCCCGCACCCGACCCCGTGTCGCCGGTGCCCGCGACCGTCCCCCGGGACACCGCGGCACCGGCGGACCGGCCCCCGCACCACCGAGCACCACCGACGTCCCGACCGCACCCGGTCGACGACGCCGGACCCCGTCGTGGCACTCGTCGTCCCCCCGCGTCCCCGTGACGCGCACCCGTCGGAGGCAACACCGTGAAGCAGATCCTGGACGCGATCAGCGCACCGGAGAGCACCAGCGAGGACTTCGCCCACCTGGCCCTGCCCGAGTCCTACCGCGCGATCACCGTGCACAAGGACGAGGTCGACATGTTCGAGGGCCTGACCACCCGGGAGAAGGACCCCCGCAAGTCACTGCACCTGGACGAGGTGCCGCTGCCCGAACTCGGCCCCGGCGAGGCGCTGGTGGCGGTCATGGCCAGCGCCGTGAACTACAACTCGGTGTGGACCTCGATCTTCGAGCCGGTCTCCACCTTCGCCTTCCTCGAGCGCTACGGGAAGCTCTCGCCGCTGGCCAAGCGGCACGACCTGCCGTACCACGTCATCGGCTCCGACCTGGCCGGCGTGGTGCTGCGCACCGGCGCGGGCGTCAACGCCTGGAAGCCCGGCGACGAGGTCGTCGCGCACTGCCTGTCGGTGGAGCTGGAATCCCCCGACGGCCACGACGACACCATGCTCGACCCCGAACAGCGCATCTGGGGTTTCGAGACCAACTTCGGCGGCATGGCCGAGATCGCCCTGGTGAAGACCAATCAGCTGATGCCCAAGCCGAAGCACCTCACCTGGGAGGAGGCCGCCTCCCCCGGCCTGGTCAACTCCACCGCCTACCGGCAGCTGGTCTCCCGCAACGGCGCCGGGATGAAGCAGGGCGACAACGTCCTGATCTGGGGCGCCAGCGGGGGCCTGGGCTCCTACGCCACCCAGTTCGCCCTCGCCGGTGGCGCCAACCCCATCTGCGTGGTCTCCTCCCCGCAGAAGGCCGAGATCTGCCGCCGGATGGGCGCCGAGGCGATCATCGACCGCAACGCCGAGGACTACCGGTTCTGGAAGGACGAGCACACCCAGGACCCGAGGGAGTGGAAGCGCTTCGGCAAGCGCATCCGCGAGTTGACCGGCGGCGAGGACGTGGACATCGTCTTCGAGCACCCCGGCCGGGAGACGTTCGGCGCCAGCGTCTACGTCACCCGCAAGGGCGGCACCATCGTCACCTGCGCCTCCACCTCCGGCTACATGCACTCCTACGACAACCGCTACCTGTGGATGTCGCTCAAGCGCATCGTCGGCTCCCACTTCGCCAACTACCGCGAGGCGTGGGAGGCCAACCGGTTGATCGCCAAGGGGAAGATCCACCCCACCGTCTCGCGCAGCTACTCCCTGGAGGAGGCCGGCCAGGCCGCCCACGACGTGCACCGCAACGTGCACCAGGGCAAGGTCGGCGTGCTGTGCCTGGCACCCCGCGAGGGCCTGGGCGTCACCGACCCCGAGCTGCGCGCGAAGCACATCGACGCGATCAACCTCTTCCGCGGCGAGGGGTGAGGGGCACCACCATGAGCCGCACCGGTCCCCCGCCCTCCCCGGGCTCGGATAC
>NZ_VKHT01000326.1 GCF_014141535.1 Streptomyces alkaliphilus
CCCCTACGGCGCCTGGCACCGCCCCTCCCTGGAGGTCTGCGCGGAACTGGGCATGGAACCCCTGGGGTGGTCCATCGACACCGAGGACTGGACCCGTCCCGGCGCCTCCGCGATCTCGGGGGCGGTGCTGGAGGGGGCCCATCCCGGAGGGGTCGTGCTGGCCCACGACGGCGGCGGGGATCGTTCGCAGAGCGTGGCCGCGCTCGATCACTACCTGCCCCGTCTGGTGGACCGGGGCTGGACGATGGTCCGCCCGCTCTGAGCCGACCCGCTCCGACCGCTGTCGGCCTCTCGGGATCATCGGCTGCGCGGGGGCGCTTTTGGGGTGATTCGACCATAATTGGGGTGTGGTCCGTGGCAGTCCTGTGCAGCCGCACTCGCCCGGACCGGAGGAGGTGAGTTCGATGGCGGACGTCTCTTCGAGGCGGGGCGACCTTGCCGGGCACCCGGACATGTCGGAGATGCAGACCCGCTACTCCCGGGTCCTGGGGGGTCGGGACGTGGCGCTCGTGGACGGCCCGGTGTTCCTCGCGGGTCTCTACTGCGCCATCTCCCCATGGGTGGTGGACGCGATCGGAACCGGGCAACCGGATCTGGCCGCGCACAACCTGGTGCTCGGCCTCGCCATCGCGCTGATGGCACTGGGATTCACCCTGGCCCCGGCGCGCATGTACGGCCTGAGCTGGGCGATGGCCGCGATCGGGGCCTGGTTGATCTTCTCCCCGTGGCTGGTCGGTACCGATCCCACGGCCGCTGTCATCTGGAACAACATCGTGGTGGGGGCGGTGGTGCTGTTGCTCGGCCTGCTCTGTGCCCAACAGGTGATGCGCAACCGCGCCTCGCGGTAGCCACGGCGGAGGGAGCGCGGACCCGGGCTCCCTCCGTGCCGCGCGGCCCGGGTGCCCCGACCGGTCGGGGCACCCGGGCCGTCGCCGTCCCCGGGGCCGCCGATCGAGGACTTCGCCCGAGGGGAATCCCCCGTGGGTCCCGTCGGGTGCGTGAGGGGGTTCGGGAGGAGTGACCCGCCGTGACGATTGATGCAACCGATTGCATCATCTTCGCCGCACGGGCGTGCTGATGCCCGGGGAAATCCGGGTTTCCGTGTGACATCTCTTGTCCGGCCAGGCTTTTACCACCACGATGTAGCCCCATCACGCCCGATCTCGGTGCCCATGACAACAAGCCTTTGCAGGAATTCGTGGTCTTCCCTGCCCGCGCGTCCGGCGGGGCGGGGCGCCGGGAGGCGGGGCGTGATCTGGAGAGGACGACTCCGAGGGGAGACAGCTCAACGATGAGAGTCAGCACGAAGGTCCTCGCAGGGGCCTGCGCCGTCGTGATGGTGGCGCTCGCCGCCCCTGTCGCGATGGGCGCGCCCGGCAAGCCGGATCACCCCGGCAAGCCGGGGAAGGGCGCCGGTCACGCGCTCGGCTACGAGGTCCTGGGCCCCCGGGACGGCTGGGGCGCCTACGGGGCCGGCACCAGCGGTGGCGCCTCGGCGTCACCGGAGAACGTCCACACCGTCACCAACCGTGCGGAACTGCTCGCGGCCCTGGGGCGGGAGGACAACGACACCCCCAAGATCGTTTACGTCAAGGGCACCATCGACATGAACGTCGACGATGCCGGCAACCCGCTGGAGTGCGCCGACTTCGCCGACCCCGAGTACTCCCTGGAGGCGTACCTGGAGGCGTACGACCCGCAGACATGGGGCATGACCGAGCGGCCCTCCGGCCCGCTGGAGGAAGCCCGGGTCCGCTCGTACCGCAACCAGTCCCAACAGATCTACCGCCTGCCCTCCAACACCACCCTGGTGGGACTGGGGAAGGACGCCCGCATCGAGGGCGCGGCGATGTACATCCGCGGCGTGAACAACGTCATCGTCCGGAACATCACCTTCGCCGAGGTCGAGGACTGCTTCCCGCAGTGGGATCCGAGGGACGGCTCCTCCGGCAACTGGAACTCCGAGTACGACGCGATCTGGGTCCACAGCTCCACCAACGTCTGGCTGGACCACAACACCTTCAAGAGCGGTGGTCGTCCGGACACCGAGTACTTCGGTCGGCCGTTCATGCGGTACGACGGCTCCGTCGACATCACCCGCGGCTCCGACCTGGTCACCGTCTCGTGGAACCACTACGACGACTACGACAAGGGCATGCTGATCGGCGGCGGCGACGGCCACTCCGAGGACATCGGGAAGCTGCGCGTCACCTACCACCACAACCTGTTCGAGAACGTCCTGCAGCGCTCCCCCCGGGTGCGGCGGGGCCAGGTGCACGTCTACAACAACCACTACCTGGTCAACGAGGAGGCGTCCGATCCCTTCGACTACGCCTGGGGCGTCGGTCTGGACTCGATGATCCACGCCGAGAACAACTACTTCGAGGGGCCGATCCGCCCCGATCAGATCGCCTACCGCTGGAACGGGACGAACCTGTACGAGACCGGTACGTACCTCAACGGCTTCGGGAGGAAGCACCTGGTCGACGTGGTGGCGGAGCACAACGCGGCCCGTCCGGGCCACGAGCTCGGCACCGACGTCGGCTGGTCCCCCTGGCTGTACGAGAAGATCGACCCGGTCCCCAAGGCCGTGAAGGACATCGCGAGGGGCGCGGGCGCCGGCAAGCTCTGAGCCGCTCCCCGTTCGTCACCCGTCCCCGTGGCACGGCGCCCCGCCGGTGGAACACCACCGGCGGGGCGCCGTCCGTGTCGGGGCGCCCACACACCGGACCCCCGGTCGCCGGGAGCGACCGGGGGTCCGGCGGGCGATCCGACACGGGGAGGCGGGCGGACCACCCCTCACGCACGGCGGGACGCGCCCGGGGCGTCGTGGATCACACGTCGAAGTAGAGCTCGAACTCGTGCGGGTGCGGACGCTGCTGCATGGGGGCGATCTCCTTCTCCCGCTTGAAGTCGACCCAGGTCTCGATCAGGTCGGGGGTGAAGACACCCCCGGCCAGCAGGTACTCGTGGTCCTCCTCGAGCGAGGTGAGGACCTCCGGCAGCGAGGTCGGGACCTGCGGGATGCCGGCGTGCTCCTCGGGGGCCAGCTCGTAGAGGTCCTTGTCCACCGGCTCGGCGGGCTCGATCTTGTTCTTCACGCCGTCCAGGCCGGCCAGCAGCAGGGCGGAGAAGGCCAGGTACGGGTTGGAGGAGGGGTCCGGCGCGCGGAACTCGACCCGCTTGGCCTTCGGGTTGGAACCGGTGATCGGGATGCGCATCGCGGCGGAGCGGTTGCGCTGCGAGTACACCAGGTTCACCGGGGCCTCGAAGCCCGGCACCAGACGGTGGTAGGAGTTCAGGGTCGGGTTGGTGAACGCCAGCAGCGACGGGGCGTGCTTGAGGATGCCGCCGATGTAGTAGCGGGCGGTGTCGGACAGGCCCGCGTACCCCTGCTCGTCGTAGAACAGCGGGTTGCCGCCGCTCCACAGGGACTGGTGGACGTGCATGCCGGAGCCGTTGTCGCCGAAGATCGGCTTGGGCATGAAGGTCGCGGTCTTGCCGTTGCGCCAGGCGACGTTCTTCACGATGTACTTGAAGAGCATCAGGTCGTCGGCGGCGGCCAGCAGGGTGTTGAACTTGTAGTTGATCTCGGCCTGACCGGCGGTGCCCACCTCGTGGTGCTGGCGCTCGACCTCCAGACCGGCCTTCATCAGCTCCAGGGTGATCTCGGCGCGCAGGTCGGCGAAGTGGTCAACCGGCGGGGCCGGGAAGTAGCCGCCCTTGTAGCGCACCTTGTAGCCGCGGTTGCCGCCCTCCTCGATGGCGCCGGTGTTCCAGGCGCCCGCCTCGGAGTCGATGTAGTAGTAACCGGCGTTCGACTTGGTCTCGAACCGCACGTCGTCGAAGACGTAGAACTCGGCCTCGGGGCCGAAGTAGGCGGTGTCGGCGATACCGGAGGAGGCCAGGTACGCCTCGGCCTTCTTCGCGATGTTGCGCGGGTCGCGGCTGTAGGCCTCACCCGTGATCGGGTCGTGGATGAAGAAGTTGATGTTGATGGTCTTGTCCTTGCGGAACGGGTCCACCCGCGCGGTGGACAGGTCCGGGACGAGAGCCATGTCGGACTCGTGGATGGCCTGGAAGCCGCGGATCGACGAGCCGTCGAACATCAGCGACTCGGCCGGGTCGAAGGCCACGGCCGGAATGGTGACGTGCTGCATGATGCCCGGCAGGTCGCAGAAGCGGACATCGATGAACTTGACGTCCTCGTCCGCGATGTACTTCTTGATCTCGTCGGCGTTCTGGAACATCCGAATGTCCTCCCAGCCCGCCTGGACCGGCGGGACGTTTCGCAGCTCGGGGTGCAGTCCGGTGGCCTGCCGCGGCCGACACTAAAGAGCCGCCATTACCCGGGCATGACCCGACTGTTTCGCCGATGTTAACCGGCGAACCCCATTCCGAACCGGTCACCCGGCCGCGCCGGGGGTGTTTCCCGGGCCCGCCCGACCGACTTCAAAGGAGCCGCGCTACGGTGGAGACGTGGACAAAAGGCAGGCGATCGGATCATGGTTGTCCGGCCCCCGGGCCGGGGCGGAGAGCATGGGGGCGAACCTCGGGCACCGGGGAAGTTCCCTCGGTCTGCCCGAGCACGGACCCGGATCCGTCGCACCCCCCGGCCGCAGGCTTCTGGCGATCACCCTCGACTGGGGTCTGTGCATGCTGATCGCATACGGTTTGCTGGCCCGCGGACTGGGGGGTCTCGGCAACTGGACGCTGCTCGTCTTCGTGGTGATGGCCGTGCTCACGGTCGGCACCATCGGCTGCACCCCCGGCAAGCGACTGCTGGGCCTGCGGGTCATCTCGGTGAACGGTCGCAGGCTCTCCCTCCCCCGCACGGTGGTGCGCACCCTGTTGCTCGCGCTCGCCGTTCCGGCACTGATCTGGGACCGCGACGGCCGGGGTCTCCACGACCGTCTCTCGGGCGCGGTGCAGGTCCGCATGTGACGAGCCGCGGCTCGGGAGAACCGTTCCCGCCCCGCCCGTCGGTCCTCCCGGTCCCGTCGGTCCTCTCGGCCGTCCGGATGCCACGGGGACCGACTTCCTCGCGCCCGGCCCCGCGCTTTGTCCCACCC
>NZ_VKHT01000327.1 GCF_014141535.1 Streptomyces alkaliphilus
GCCGCCGAGGGGGCGAGGCGAGGAAAGGGAACGCCGTGCTGGTGCTGTTGCCACCGTCGGAGGGAAAGACCGAGCGGGAGGGGGACGGTCCGCCGATGGACCTCGACTCCCTCTCGCTGCCCGGGCTGAACCGGGCCCGGCGAACCGTTCTGACGGAGCTGGTGGAGCTGTGTTCCGGCGACCCCGACAAGGCCCGCGAGGTGCTGGGGCTGGGACCGCGCCAGGCCGGGGAGATCGCTCTCAACGCCGCGCTGTGGTCGGCACCGACCCTTCCGGCGGGCGAGTTGTACACCGGCGTGCTGTACGACGCCCTCGACCTGCCCTCGTTGGACCCGGAGGCAGCCGGCCGGGCCGCCGAGTCGGTCCTGATCTTCTCCGGTCCGCTGGGGGCGCTGCGCCCCGGCGACCGGGTGCCGGCCCACCGGTGCTCGGCGGGGGCGCGGTTGCCCGCGCTGGGCGGACTGGGGCCGTTCTGGCGGGGGCCGATGGCGGAGGTGATGCCCGCCGAGGCCGGGGACGGACCGATCCTCGACCTGCGGTCGGCCGCCTACGCCGCACTGTGGAAGCCGACCGGTGAGCAGGCCCGCCGCACCATCGCGGTGCGGGTGCTGCACTCCCGGATGGTGAACGGCGAGGAGAAGCGGAGCGTGGTCAGCCACTTCAACAAGGCGACCAAGGGGCGGCTGCTGCGGGACCTGCTGGAGTCCGGGCTCCGGCCGGCGGACCCGGCGGCCCTGGTGGAGGCGCTGAGGGAGCTCGGTCACCGGGTGGAGGAGTCCGGCCCCGGGCGGGTGGACATCGTCGTCACCGAGGTCTGAGGTCCCCGACCCCGCCGGGAGGGACGGGGCCGGGGCCTCAGCGCAGGTGGGAGGTGTCGTTGAGCAATCGCACCGTGGCGTTGCCGTCGACGTGGTGGGCGACCTCCGACAGCGAGGCGGCCGACAGTTCCATGCGGAACAGCGACTCCGGCGGTGCACCGAGCGCGAGACGCACCAGCGACTTGATCGGGGTGACGTGGGTGACCACCAGGACCGTCCGCCGGGGGTACCGGGCGAGCACCGCGTCCCGGGCCGCCGCCACCCGGCGGGCGACGGTGGCGAAGCTCTCCCCGCCCCCGGTGGGCCGCGCCCGGGTGGAGGCCAGCCAGGCGTCCAGGTCGGCCGGATGGCGTTCGCGCACCTCGGCGAAGGTCAGTCCCTCCCACGCGCCGAAGTCGGTCTCGCGCATCCCCTCCTCGACCCCCGGGGGCAGACCGAGCCGCTCGGCGACCACCTCGGCGGTCCGGCGGCAGCGCAGCAGTGGCGAGGTGACGATCGCGTGCACGCCACCCCGGACGGCGAGTGCGTCGGCGACCGCCCGCGCCTGACGCAGGCCCGTCGGGGAGAGGTCGGGATCGCCGCCGCCGCTGCCGGAGAAGCGCTTCTGCGGGGTGAGCGGGGTCTCCCCGTGGCGCAGCAGCAGGAGGGTGGTCGGCGGGCCGAGGTCGGGCCCCCAGCCGGGCGCCGTGCCGGCGGGGGTTTCGGCGGCGGGGGCCGTCTCGTCGACGGGTGCCGCCGTTTCGGGGTCCCCGGCCGGGAGCGGTTCCGCCGTCGCGGTGTCGGTTCCGGCGACGGCGGAGTCGGCGGGTCGCCAGGGCTCTCCGCGCCCCGCCGCGTCCATCGCCTCGTTGGCCAGCCGGTCCGCGTGCCGGTTGCGTTCGCGCGGGATCCATTCGTAGCGCACCCGTTCGGGCGGCAGGACGGTGCGGGCCTCCTCGGCCAGGGGTCGCATGTCCGGGTGCTTGATCCGCCACCGCCCGGACATCTGTTCCACGACCAGCTTGGAGTCCATGCGCACGCGTACCCGGGCCTCCGGGTCGATCCCGGCGGCGGCGCGCAGGCCCGCGATCAGACCGCGGTACTCGGCCACGTTGTTGGTCGCCCGCCCCAGTGCGGCGGCGGTCTCGACCAACACCCCGCCGGCCGCGTCGCGGACCACGGCGCCGTACCCGGCGGGTCCGGGGTTGCCCCTGGACCCGCCGTCGGCCTCCACGATCAGCGTGCGCCCCTCCCCCGGGTCGGCCACGTCCCGGCTCACAGCCCCGAGTCGGCGGTCCGCACCAGCACCCGGCCGCAGTTCTCGCAGCGCACCACGGTGTCGGCGGGGGCCCGGCGGATCTCGTTGATCTCGGTGACGTCGAGTTCCAGCCGACAGCCCTCGCACTGCTTGCGGTACAGGCGCGCCGCGCCGATCCCGCCGTACTGCCCGCGCAGCCGGTCGTACAGCTTCAGCAGGGCCTCCGGCACCGTCCGGGCCACCGCCTCCCGCTCCCGGCGCACCGCCCCGGCCTCGTCCCCGATCTCCCGGGACGCGGCGTCCCGGCGCTCGCGGACGACGGCGGCCCGGTCCTCCAGGCCGCCGACGATGCCATCGGCCTCCCTGGCCCGTTCGGCGGCGGCCTCGTGGCGCTCCATGATCTCCAGGACGACGTTCTCCAGGTCGTCCTGACGGCGGGCCAGCGAGCCGAGTTCGCTCTGCAGGCTCTCCAGGTCCTTGGGGCTGGTGACGGCGCCGGAGTCCAGCCGCTGTTGGTTGCGCTCGGCACGGCGGCGGACCTGGTCGACGTCCTGCTCGGCCTTGGTCTGCTCGCGGGCGGTGTCCCCCTCCTGGGCCCGGGCTGCCACCAGCAGGTCGCGTTGCTGGGCCAGTTCGGCCTCCAACTCGCGGAGTTCGGTGTGCTCGGGGAGGTTGGCGAGTCGATGGTCGAGCTGGGTGAGCCGGGTGTCCAGGGCCTGCAGGTCGAGGAGGCGGAGCTGGTCGGCGGGGTCGGCGTTCAGTTGGGGGCTCCCTGGGTCACGGATCGGAGGGGACGAGGGGCACGGCCGGCCGGTGGCCGGCCGGCCGCGACGGGTTCCGTCCGGCGGGCGGCGCACCCACCGGACGGTGCGACGGGGAAACGACTGGGGGAAGCGGGGAAGCGGGGAAGCGGGGAACGGAGAGGAGGACGAGGAGGAGGTCCGGTGCTCAGCGCAGCATGACCGCATGGGTGCTCCACGGGTCGGTGACCCGCCCGGAGACGCGGACCTCCAGGTCCCAGCCCGACTCCGCGGCGATGGCGGTGAGTTGACCGGCTGCCTGCTCGCACCACGGATGCTCGGTGGCCCAGTGGGCGGCGTCCAGCAGGGCCGGGCCGCGGCCGGTGTGCGCGGTGGCCTCACTGGCCTCCGAGGCCGGGTGGTGGCGCAGATCGGCGGTGAGGTAGGCGTCGGCCCCCAGCGCGCGCACCCGTTCCAGCAGGCTGTCACCGGACCCGCCGCACACCGCGAGGGTGCGCACGGTCCGGTCCGGGTCCCCCGCCGCCCGGACCCCCTGCGCGGTGGCGGGCAGACGGGCGGCGGCGTGCTCGGCCAGGGCCGCGAGCGTCATCGGCACGGGCAGTTCCCCGAACCGGCCCAGCCCGCGCCGGCCGGTGGGGTCGGCGGGGTCGGGCACGAGGGGAACGAGAGGGGAGTCGGCCCCGAGTCCCAACCGACCGGCGAGGGCGTCCGAGACCCCGGGGTCGGCGCGGTCGGCGTTGGTGTGCGCGACGTGCAGGGCGATGCCGTGGTGGATCAGGGAGTGCACCACCCGTCCCTTGAAGGTGTCGGCCGCCACGGTGGTGGTGCCCCGCAGGTAGAGCGGGTGATGGGTGACCAGCAGGTCCACGCCGCCGGCGACCGCCTCCTCGACGACGGAGGGCACCGGATCCACGGCGAACAGCACCCGGCCCACCGGGGCGTCCGGCTCGCCGCAGACCGTGCCGACGGCGTCCCAGTCCTCGGCGGTCTCGGGAGGCCAGAGGGTGTCGAGGGCACTGATCACATCGGTGAGTACGGGCACGGGCCCAGGCTACCCGTCCCGTCGGGGGGCGGGGGGCGCCCGGGGTCGGCCCCCGGACGCCCCGGTCACGGGGCACGTCACCGGGAGCCGCGCCGGAAACGGCGCAGGGGGGCACGAGCGGATGGAAACCCCTCGGGGTGTCACCCGTAAGCGTGAAGCCTTCCCCCACACGTTGTTCGGCCGGTGGGACCAAACCTAACGTCCTCACCGGAGGTGGTCGGAGCATGACCGTCGGCGTCACCACGCGGCCGAGTGTCGCGCACAGCGAGCCCGCCCGGCGGGTCGGGCGGAGGGACGCCCCGCCGGGCCCCCCTGTGCCCGACCGGAGCGCCGGCGGGCGCGTATCACCGCCGGGGGACACCGGGCCGGTGATACCGCCGTTCCCGTCGGCTCCCCCGCCGGGCGTGCCGGCGGCCGGTGTTCCCCCCATCGTGTCGACGGCGCCCCCCGTGGCCACGGCCGACCTGTCCCACGCCGCCCGTCTGGTCTGCGCGCCGACGGCGCCCGGGGCGGAGGGGGGCGACCGGGAGCCCCGGGCCCGCTACGCGGAGCGGTGGACCCTGGGTGGTCCCGAGCCCTACGTGGTGCCGCTGCCGGCCGGGCGGGTCGAGGCCGCGCACACACAGGTCCTCGCGCTCTCCGACGGGATGGTGCTGCTCGCCCGGCCGGAGGACGACGGACACCGCTTCGTGCTGCTCTATCCGTCGGGGCCGGGCACCGCCGAGGTGCCGCTGGGCGGGCTCTCCGGGCCGGGGCTGCGGCTGTTGCCCCCCGTCCCCGGCGGTCGGCGGGCCTACGCGTTGCTGCCGGAGGCCGGTGCCACCGGCGTGTGGTGGGTCCGCGGCGAGGGGCTGCGGGCCCCGGTGCGGGTGGCCCGGGTCCCGGGTCGGTGTTCCGGCGGGGCCTGGCTCGACCGGGAGGGCCGATGGCTGGCGGTGGACCGGTTCGACGGGACGACCGGTCTGACCCGGGCCGTGACGGTGGACGTGACGGCCGGCGGGGAGGTGACGCCGCTGCTGCAGATCGGGGACCACAGCAACGACCGGTTGCTGCTGGCGGATCCGGACAGCGGGCTGTTGCTGGTGCGGTCGGACGCTCCCGGCACCGACCGCGTGGGGTGGGGGGTCCTGGGCAGTCGGAACCCGGCGCGTTTCCCCGACGCCCTCCACCCGGAG
>NZ_VKHT01000328.1 GCF_014141535.1 Streptomyces alkaliphilus
CCCCCGGCCCGTACCGCCGTTCCCGCACGGCCGTTCCCGCACGGCCGTTTCCCTCCCGGGCCCCGGAGCGCCGGACGGGCTCCGCCGGGAGCCCGGAGACATCGCACCCACCACCCCGCACACCGCGCCGAGGGGGACACCGGCCGCACCGGCCCCTCTCCCGCCGCCCGACCCGTGGGAGTTGACACACCATGAGCACCACGAGCCGCCGGACCGCGCGTCCCGGCGCCCGCCTGCGCAAGACCGTTCTCGGCACCGGGGTCACCCTGGTGCTGGCCGGGATGAACATGCCGGCCGCCATCGGCTTCACCCAGGACCGCCTGCACGAGTACCGGATATCCAGGCCCGAGTACCGGGCCGAATACGGATCCTGGGCGCTGGTGGACGTTCCCGAGCGGTACCGCACCAACGCCATCCACGCCGCGCTGCTGCACACCGGCAAGGTGATGCTGATCGCCGGCTCCGGCAACGACCAGCAGGAATTCGACGCGGGCACCTTCGAGACCGTCCTGTGGGACCCCTCGGACAACACCTGGACCGAGGTGGGGACCCCCGACGACCTGTTCTGCGCCGGCCACTCCCAACTCGCCGACGGCCGACTGCTGGTCGCGGGTGGCACCGCCCGCTACGAACTCCTCGGCGATCAGGTGACCCGGGCCGGCGGCGGCATGATCGTCAAGAACGAGAACCCCGACCGCGAGCACACCTTCCCCGCGGGCACGGTCTTCCGCTCCCCCGACGGGGTCGCCTACGAGACGGAGATCGAGTTCACCCTCCCGCCCGCCACGAAGGAGGAGCGGGTCGAGGCCGGCGGTGACGGCGAGGACGCCGAGGAGACCACCACCGTCGAGATCACCGCGAGCGAGGTACGGGTCTTCGTCGTCGCCGTGGAGGAGGGCGAGGGCTCGGTCAACGAGGAGCCCACCCAGTACTCCATCGACGGCCTCACCGGCGAGGACGCCGACAACGTCTACGGTCTGGCCGAGTCCCTGACCCTGGAGGACCAGGACTTCCACGGGATCAAGGCGGCCTACGAGTTCGACCCGGTCGCCGAGCGGTACATCCCGGTCGACCCCATGGCCGAGGCCCGCTGGTACCCCACCCTCACCACCCTCCCCGACGGTCGGGTGCTCACCGTCTCCGGTCTGGACGACATCGGCGAGGTCGTCCCCGGCATCAACGAGATCTACGACCCGGAGACGCAGACCTGGGAGGAGGGGCCCGAGCGGTACTTCCCCACCTACCCGGCGCTGTTCCTGGCGCAGGGCGGCAAGATCTTCTACACCGGCTCCAACGCCGGGTACGGACCCGCCGACGAGGGCCGTGAGCCCGGTATCTGGGACCTGGAGACCAACACCTTCACCGAGGTCGGCGGTCTGCGCGACGCCGACCAACTGGAGACCTCCGCCTCCCTGCTGCTGCCGCCCGCCCAGGCGCAGCGGTTCATGGTGCTCGGCGGCGGCGGGGTCGGCGAGTCCGAGGACTCCACGCCCCGGACCGCCGTCATCGACCTCACCGAGGCCGAGCCCCGCTACCGCGACGCCGCCGAACTGCCGCAGGGCACCCGCTACCTCAACAGCGTGATCATGCCGGACGACACCGTCTTCACCACCGGCGGCTCCGAGGACTACCGGGGACGGGGCAGGAGCGACATCCTCAAGGCGCAGTTCTACGACCCGGCCACCGACACCTTCCGGCCCGCCGCCGACCCCACCGTGCCGCGCAACTACCACGCGGAGGCGCTGCTGTTGCCCGACGGTCGGGTCGCCACCTTCGGCTCCGACCCGCTGTTCGCGGACGCCGACAACACCCGGATGGGCCGCTTCGAGCAGCGCGTGGAGGTCTACACCCCGCCCGCCCTGTACCGCGCGGAGACCGCCGCCAAGGACGGCGTCGCCGGTCGGCCGGTCATCGAGGACGGCCCCCGGGAGCCGGCGCGCGGTGCCGAGTCCGTCTTCCGGGTACCGGACGCCGAGCGGATCGGGACCGCCCGCCTGATCCGGCCCAGCGCCGTCACCCACACCACCGACGTCGAACAGCGCTCGATCGCGGTGGAGATCACGGCGGCGGAGGGCGACGAACTGACCCTGGACATCCCGGAGGACCGCTCGCTGACCCCGCCCGGCTGGTACATGCTCTTCGTCACCGACGGCGGGGGCGCCTTCTCCGAGGCGCACTGGGTTCACCTGCCCTGACGGGAGCGCCCGCCCGGGGCGCCCCGCTCCCGATCGCCGGCCCCGGTCCGTCGTTCCCCTCGTCGGGCCGGGGCCGGCTCCCCGCCGGCCGGGACCGGCCGCGGGGCCGGAGCCGCCGTCCCGCGCGGTGGACGACCCCGGACGGCGGGGTCCGACCCGGGGACACCGGGAGAGGTCTCAGGGCTCCCGGAGGTAGGGCGTGGTCGTGCCCAGCCGCTCGAAACCGAGCCGGCGGAGAATCGGGGCACTCGTCGGCATGGCATCGACCACGAGGAAGCGCGCTCCCCGGTCCGCCGCCAGGCGGGCCCGGTGCGCCACCATGTCCCGGTGGAGGCCGCGACCCCGGAACCCCGTGACGATGCCGCCGCCCCACAGGCCCGCGAAGTCCGTGCCGGGGGTGAACTCGATCCGGGCCGATCCGACGGGCCGGTCACCGGCCATGGCCAGGGTCACCACGAAGCTGTCGGGAGCGTGCGCGAGCCGCTCGAGCAGTTGGTCGCGCGACCGCCCGCCGCCGGTGCCGAACGCGGCCTCGTGCACCCCCACCGCGAGGTCGATGCCCACCGCGTCGGTGACGTCCACGAGCCGCGGGCCGTCGGGGCGTTCGCCGCCTCCGGCCGGAGCAGTCGGCGCGGCGACCTCGGCGACCATCAGGCTTTCGGGCTCCCCGGCGGTGAACCCGGCGCACAGCAGCCGCTCGCCGAGATCGGCGGGGGTGTCGTGGGAGTACGTCTTCCATTCGAAGCCGACCCCGAGCGCGCCGTAGTGCCGCACCTGTTCGGCGATCGCGGCGTCCGCGTTCGCGGCGTCGAGGTCGGACCACACGACGCCGTTCCAATCGTGCGGCCCGCCGGTCCACCGGACCACGTCGCCCCGGTCCTCGACCCGCACACCCGCGTGATCCGGTGGGGCGTCACGCCGCATCCGGCGGTCGAACAGGCGCAGCACCCCGGCGTGATCCATGCGCGCATTCCACCACCGGGAAGGTCCCCGCACCAACGGATTTCCCCACCCCGGGCGCGTTGCGCGGGGCTCAGTCCAACAGGCCGTGGTGCAGGGCCCGGAGCACCGCCCTCGTCCGGTCCCGGGTGCCCAGCTTGAGCAGCACCGCCGAGACGTGGTTCTTGACCGTGCCCTCCGCCAGGAAGAGGGCGTCGGCGATCTCCCGGTTGGTGTATCCGCCGGCGAGCAACCGCAACACCTCCACCTCACGGCCGGTCAGCTTCTCCACCGGCGCCGAGACGTCCTCTCCGAGCGGTTCCGGGGCGCCCCCCTCGCGCACCGTCCGCAGCAGTCGCTCGGTGATCGCCGGACGCACCAGCGTGCCGCCGTCGGCCAGCGTCCGCACCGCGCCCACGAGCTGCTCCAGGGTGACGTCCTTCAGCAGGTAGCCACGGGCCCCCGCGCGCAGCGCGCCCAGCACCAGCTCGTCGTCGTCGAAGGTGGTCAGCACCAGCACCGGCACGTCGATGCCCAGCTCCCGCAGGTCCTCCAGGGCGCCGATGCCGTCCCGGCCCGGCATCCGCAGGTCCAGCAGCACCACGTCCGGGGCGTGCGCCCGGATCACCGCCACCGCCGACCGGCCGTCCTCCGCCTCGGCGACCACCTCCACGCCCTCGGCCAGTCCCAACAGGCTCCGGATGCCCTGGCGCACCAGGGTCTGGTCGTCCACCACGCACACCCGGATCACGGCCCCGGCACCTCCGCCACCACCCGGAAGCCCCGACCGGCGGTGAACCGGGTTCGGCCGCCCAGCTCCTCCACCCGCTCGGTCAGCCCCCGCAGGCCGTTGCCCGCCACCACCGGGCCGTGAGCCCGACCGTCGTCCCGGGCCGTGAAGACCACGCCGCCCTGTCCGTCGTCGGTGACGTCCACCCACAGCCGGCTCGCCCCGGAGTGGCGGATGGTGTTGGTGACCACCTCCTGGAAGCAGCGGATCAGCAGCGCGGTGCGGGCCTCGTCCGTCCGCACCGCCTCGTCCACGCGCAGGTGCACGGCCGGTTCGGGCAGCTTCGCCACGATCCCCTCCAGGGCGTCCCGCAGGTCGGGGGCGTGGCGTCGCAGCTCCCCCACCGTCGCCCGCACATCGCCGAGCAGCTCCCGGGCCGTGGCGCGGGCCTGTCGCACGTGTCCCTCCGCCGGTGGCGTCGCGTGGTGGGAGGCCACCTCCAGTTCCAGCGTCAACACGGTGAGCTGGTGACCCAGCAGGTCGTGCAGCTCGCGGGCGATCCGCAGCCGTTCGTCGGTGCGGCCCGCCTCCTCCAGCAGGGCGCCGGTGGCGCGCAGCTCGGCGTGGGCGACGGCCAGCCGCTCGTGGGCCTCCAGCTCCCGGCGGTGGGCCGTCACCCCCAACACGGTGCCCACCTGCAACAACAGGTACAGAAGCGCCACCATCGCCGCCTCCGCCGGAGAGCTGCCGGTGAGCACCACCGCGAGCGTGACCACGACGGTGTGCGCGGCGATGATCGCCGCGACGCCCCGGAGGGACACCAGGTAACCCGCGATCGCCGAGGTGAACACCAGCAGGATCGGGGTCCAGCCCGCGTCGGGAGCGGTGAGCACCAGGATCGAGCCGAGCGCCACCTGGGCGATCAGAACCCACCGGGCGGCATCGGGGCCGAGTTGTTCCGCGCGCCAGGTGCCCAGCACCATCGCGGTCAGGAAGGCGAGCAGCAGGAGTGCCCACAGCCAGGACGGTCCGGTGACGGACACCGTGCCCCGTGCCAGCCCGATCAGCACCGGGGTGCCCACGGCCAGGCAGACCACCGGTCCGACCAGGCCCTCCCACACCGTCGACTCCACCCGCCGCATCCCCCCATCGTAGGG
>NZ_VKHT01000329.1 GCF_014141535.1 Streptomyces alkaliphilus
GCACCGGGCACCGGCCCCCTCACCGCGGTCCTGGAGCTGACCGGCGGCGGGGTGGACGAGGTGGTGGGCACGGCGTCGACCAGCGCGATCGACGAATTCTTCGGCATCGACCACGGGTGCGAGGAGACGTTGCGGCTGGAGGACGTGCTCAGCGGGGAAACCATCATGCTGCGGGTGATCGAGACCCGCAGCGTGGAGGCCTCCTGGCTGGACGACGGCTGCCCCCGGGACAGCCTCTACACGATGCACCTGGAGGACCGCAGCGGCATCGAGACCATCCGGGTGGAGTCCGACCAGCCGCCGCAGGAGGATGTCGAGGGCGTCGAGTACCTGGAGCGTGTCGAATGAGTCGATCCCCGTCCCCCGTCGGGTCCGAAGCCGCCCCCGGAGACGGCCCCGGAGTCGAGGTACTGATGCGCCGCGCGGAGGCGCGGGACCTCCCCGCGATCGTCGCCATGCTCGCCGACGATCCCCTCGGCGCCCGGCGCGAGAACCCGGACGACCCGGCCCCCTACCGGGAAGCCTTCGAGCGGATCACAGCCGATCCGGCCCAATTCCTCATGGCGGCCGAACGGATGGCGGACAAAGCGGTCGTCGGCACGCTCCAACTGACCGTGATCCCGGGCCTGTCCCGGCGCGGTTCCGACCGGGCCCTGATCGAGGCGGTGCGGGTGCACGCCTCGCAGCGCGGGACGGGCCTCGGCACCCGCTTGGTGGAATGGGCCATCGCGGAGGCCCGGCGGCGGGAGTGCGCGATGGTGCAGTTGACCTCGGACGCCACCAGGGAGGACGCGCACCGCTTCTACGAGCGGCTGGGCTTCATCCCCTCCCACGTGGGCTTCAAGCTTCCGTTGTGAGGCGGGTCCCGGTGCGGGGTCGGCGCGGCCGGACGTGTCCGGAACCTTCAAGACCGGTGGCGCCCGCCGCTCTACCCTCGCCCCATGAACACCTCATCCGGCACCCCTTCCGAGAGCACTGCGAGCACTGCCGAGAGCGGGTCCGGCCCGTCCTCGGACCCGTCGTTCGGCCCCTCCTCGAGTCGGTCCGTCCCCGCCGTGACCCCGCGCGTCGACATGGTGGGGTTCGTGACCGCCGACCTGCGCGCCTCCCTGGCCTTCTACCGCCGGCTGGGCATCGATGTGCCCGTTGACTCCGAGGGCCCGCACGTGGAGGCCACGCTGCCGGGGGGCGTGCGCGTGGCCCGGGACACCGAGGAGTTGATGCGTTCCCTCGCCCCGGAGTGGACCCCGCCCACCGGCAGCCCCCGCATGGTCCTGGCCTTCCACTGCGGGACACCGGCCGGCGTGGACGCGCTGTACGGGGAGCTGACCTCCGAGCGTCCCTCCGCCGCCGAGCGCCCCCCGTGGGACGCGCCCCGGGGCCGGCGGTACGCGGTGGTGCGGGATCCGGACGGCATCCCCGTGGACCTGTTCGCGCCGCTCACGGCCCCGTCCGGCGAAGCTCCCGCGACGGAACCCCCGCCAGTGTCCTGACCTCCCGCGACAGGTGCGGTTGATCGGCGCAGCCGACCGTATGGGCCGCTTCGGCGGGTGCGCGGCCGGCGTCGATCAGCGCCAGGGCACGGCGCATCCGCAGCACCCGGTGCAACATCCGGGGGCCGTATCCGAAGGCAGCCAGGCAGTGACGGTGCAGCCGACGCTCGCCGAGGCCGAGTCGTTCGGCGAGCGCGGCCACGCGCAACCCCGGGCGGGCGGCTGCCCGCACCACCGCCCGCAGCCGGGGGTCGAGCGGGGGAGCGGCGCGCAGCCGGGCCGCCGCGTGCTCCTCCAGCACCGCGCCCGGCACCGCGACACGGGCCAGCCGGTCCTCCAACTCCCGCACCTCGGCGGCGGACCACAGCTCCGTCAGGGGCACCCGGACGTCGCGGAGTTCGACTGCCGGGACGCCCAGCACGAGCGGGGCGGTGCCGGGCGGGAACCGCAGGCCGAGCCAGTCCCGGCCGGGTGGGTCGTGCGCGAGGTGGGCACGGGTGTCGGGGCCGGCGACCAACAGGCGGCCCTCGCTCCACAGCAGGTCCATGCAGCCGTCCGGCAGGATCCGGGCGGTGCCGGGCACCGGGCGGGGCGGCCGGGTCCACAGGGTGCCGCCGACGGCGGGGGCGGGACGTTCGCGGTGGTCGGTGCCCTCCGGACCGGTGCCCGCCGGAGGCCGTGACCGGACCGGTGGGAACGTCGGGTGGGGCATCAGAGCCGCCCCGGGGCGTGGTGACGCAGCAGGCGGGTGAGCAGGTCGGTGAGGTGCCGGCGGTCGGCCGCGTCGAGAGGGGCGAGCAGCCGTTCCTGCACCTCGTCCAGCGCCTTTCCGGTGCGTTCCGTCTGCTCGCGGCCGGCGGGGGTGACGGTGACGACATTGCGGCGGCGGTCGGCGGGGTCGGGACGGCGTTCGACGTGGCCGCGGGCCACCAGCTCGTTGAGGGCGGCGACGACATCGCTGCGGTCGATGCCGCAACGCCGTCCCAGGGTCGCCTGGCTGGCGGGGCCGCCCTCCACCAGGGTGACGAGCAGGGCGTAGTGGTAGCGACCGGCGCCGGCGGCGGTGAAGGCTTCCCGCGCCAGGTGGGCGGCGTGATCGGCCAGACGGGTGAGCAGCCAACTGGGAGTGGTGCGCAGCCGCTCGGGGGCGCGGTCGCCGGCCGGGGTGGTCATGGGACGAGCCTACCGTCACCCCTCCCACTTGTTGGTGTGACCCATGAATGGGTATGTTGGCCACTCCAACGTTGGTTCAACCAACTTTTTCGGGTGATCTCCCGCGCCGCGGTCTCCTCCATTCCCCTCCGCCGAGATTCCCCTCCGTCGAGTCCGTCGAGCCAGCCGAGCCCTCCCGGGCCCACCGGGCACGAAGCGCACCGGTGCCCGGCCGGACACGCATCCGCGTCTCCACCGCGCCCCGGGGCGGCACCACTGCGAGGAGTTCCCGTGTGCCCCGATCCCACCGATCCGAAATCCGCCCCGGACCCCGTTCACTCCTGCGAGCGCACCTCCGACCGGCCGATGACGGCTCCCGGATCCGCCCCGGAAGCCGCCACGGAGGCGGGCCCCGCCCACCGGGCCGGCATCGCGAGCGGATCCGTTCGGGTCCCGGCCGTGGGCGGGACCCGAACGGATCCGGCACCCTCCGCCGGACGCGGCACGGCCACCGAAGGGGAAACCGGTACCGGATCCGGCGCACGGCGCTGGTGGGCCCTGGCGGCCGTGGCGATCGGTCAGCTGATGATCGCCGCCGACGCCACCGTCCTGCACATCGCCCTCCCCTCGGTCCAGCCCGACCTCGGCCTCGGGGACGGCATCCGCCACTGGCCGATCACGGCCTTCGCCCTCGCCTACGCCGGACTGCTCCTGCTCGGCGGCCGGCTCTCGCGCCTCCTCGGGCTCCGCACCTGCCTGCTGATCGGACTCGGTGGGTTCGCCGCCGCCTCCCTCCTGGCCGGATCCGCCCGGAATCCGGAAACCCTGATCGTGGCCCGGGGCCTCCAGGGGGCCTTCGGCGCCCTCTACACGCCCTCGGCCCTCGCCCTCCTCGGCACGACCTTCACCGCGCCGTCCGATCGTGCCCGGGCCTTCGGGGTCTACGGCACGATCATGGGGTCGAGCTCCGCCGTGGGGTTGGTGCTCGGCGGCACCCTCACCGAGTGGGCCGGATGGCGCTGGAGCCTCCTGGTGGCGGTGCCCATCGCGTTCATCGCACTCGCCGGTGTCCTGCTGACCGTGCGCGCCGACACCCCCGGCGATCGGGGCCGTCTCGACGTGCCGGGCGCCCTGCTCGGCACCGCGGGCCTGATCGCCCTCGTACACGGCTTCGGTCGCACCGCGACCGCGGGGTGGGGCGATCCGTTGACCCCGCTGCTCCTCGCTCTCGGCGCCGGTCTGCTGATCGCCTTCGTCCGGGTCCAGCGTCGGTCGCCGCACCCGCTGCTCCCGCTCCGGTTGTTCGCGGACCGCCGACGAGTCGTCTCCTACCTGTCGGTGTTCGCCATGGCGATGGGCACCTTCGCGGGGTTCTTCCTCCTGACCTTCGCCCTCCAGGACGCCCGGGGCCTCGACCCGTTGCGCACCGGACTCGCGTTCCTGCCCTATCCCCTGGCGGTGATCATCGGCGTGCGGTACCTGCGCCGACTACTGGAGCGGGCGGCGCCGCACCGACTCCTCGCCCCCGGTCTGCTGCTCACGGGAGCCGGGCTCGCGTTCCTCCCGGCCCTCGGCCCGAACAGTCCGTACCCCACCCACATCCTGCCGATCTTCGTCCTGCTCGGCCTCGGCGGCGCGGCCGTGCTGGTGACGGCGAACAGCACCGCGACCCGGGACGCCGGTCCGGACACCGCCGTCGCCGGGGCGCTGGTCATGGTCTCCATGCAGACCGGCTCGGCGTTCGGCGTGGCCGGGTTGGGCGCGGTGGCCGCCGCGACGGCCGGCGGCGACTCCGTGGCCGACGTGCTGCACGGCTACGGGATCGCCGGACTCGTGGCGACCGGCCTCCTCGCGGGTGTCGCCGCCCTGGTGCTCATCCTCTCCCGGACCCGAACCGACTCCCGTTTCACGTGAAACATCGCGCCGGTTGACGGGCCCGGCGTCCCGGTCCATCGACCGGTGATCCATTCCGCACCTCGGACTCGGACGGCGAGAGGCGGTCACGCCGGTTCGGAGGGACGCGACTCGCCGACGCAACCGCGCCGCTTCGCAATGCCTCGGGTTCGGAGCGGCCAACTTGGCATCGATCACTTCCCGGCGCCGGCCGGGCGGATCGGGCCGGGAACTCCGACGCAACGCGCGCAGGAGGAGCCCTCACCCCATACGCGCGGCGAGGCCCGGAACTTCGGCGTCCGCGACAGTCACCACGGTCATCACCACATCGGCGGCCGGGTCACCGGCTCGCGCATTACACCGGTCGACCACCACCGCCCACCCGGGGTCGGTACCGCGTTTCCCGGGTGCGGTCCCGGGTGCGGGACCCGACCGCCGCCCGGGGCGTACACATCCGCTTCCCGCCCACGAGCGATCGACCCC
>NZ_VKHT01000033.1 GCF_014141535.1 Streptomyces alkaliphilus
CACTACCTCACCGCCCCCCGCCCCGGCCCGGCCGTGATCCGGGTGGAGACCGTCCGCGAGGGCCGCACGCTCTCCACGGCCACCGCCTCCCTGACGCAGACCGACCCCGACGGCACCGAGGTCGAACGGCTGCGGGTGCTGGCCACCCACACCGACCTGAGCACCGGGCCCGAAGAGGTCCGCACCACCGCCGAGATGCCCGACATCCCCGCCTACGAGGACTGCGTGGGCATGGATCTCGCGCCGCCGGAGTTCGTGCGCGACGCCCCGATCGTGCACCGTCTCGCCGGCCGCCTCGACCCCGACTGCGTCGGCTGGGCCGTGGGCGTTCCCTCCGGCCGCGCCGGCACGCGCGGCTGGTTCGCCTTCGCCGACGGCCGCCCCGTCGATCCGCTGGCCCTCCTGATGGTCGGTGACGCCCTGCCCCCGTCCGTCTTCGACCTCGGCCTCTCCGGCTGGGTGCCGACCATCGAGCTGACCACCCACGTCCGCGCCCTTCCGGCCCCCGGCCCGCTGCGGGTGGCCCTCACCACCCGCAACCTCGCCGGCGGCCTGCTGGAGGAGGACGGCGAGGTGTGGGACTCCGCCGGCCGCCTGGTCGCCCAATCCCGCCAGCTCGCCCGCGCCCCGCGCGGCTGAGCCCCCCGGTCCCCGGGGGCCGACCGCCTCCCGGCCGATGGCGCCGCGCGCGCCGACACCACCGGACCCGGCCGCGTCGATCACGCGGCCGGGCCCCGGTCTCCTCGGCTTCGGCCATGACCCCGCGACGGGAGACCGTCCGGGCCGTCAGCCGGCGCCCGGCGTCGTCGGTGCCCCGGGAACGCCCAGGTCGGCGGCCACCTTCGCCACCGACCGCAGCTCGCCCGGCGGCTCGCTCGCGCCCGGCCCCAGCGAGCGGCGCCAATAGGCCACGTCGCGCCACTCGCCATTCTTGAACCCCGCCGCCGTGAAGACGCCCACCGGCTCGAAACCGGCCCTTTGGTGCAACCCGTCGCTGCCCGGGTTCGGCTGCGCCACACCCGCGTGCACGGCCCGGTAACCCTGCGCCTCCAGCATCGTCAGCAGCAGCTCGTACAGCCGACGGCCCAACCCGGTGCCGTGCGCCTCGGGGCGCAGGTAGATCACCGACTCGACCGTCCGGGCGTAGGCGCCGCGCGGACTCCACGGGACGGCGTAACAGGCCGCCACCACCCGTTCGGCCCCATCCCCGGCCGTCGGGACCTCCCCGGTGGGCTCCACCGCGACCAGCCACGGGTACCACTCGTGCCCCGCCTCCCACAGCGCCCGCCACTCGCCGACCTCCTGCGGCTCGGTGCGGAAGTTGACGTGCGAGGTGGTGATCCAGTGGTTCACCATTCGGCAGATGTCCGCCAGGTCGGCGGGCCCCGAGAGCCGGATCGCGTGACGCGAAGTACCCATGGGGTCCATTGTCCGGGGTAGGGGCACCCCGACCCCCGGCGGGCCCGGCGCATCGGCGCTAGCCTGGCCGGTGGAAGCTCTCAAACCGGACGAAAGGGCTCCAGATGTATGCCGTGAAGAGCACGCTGCCGGACGAGTCGCTGAAGGTCGTCGGCGAGACGCTCCAGGGTGCGCTGGTGGACCTGGTGGACCTCTCGCTGGTCGCCAAGCAGACCCACTGGAACGTCGTCGGCCCCCGGTTCCGCACCGTGCACCTCCAGCTGGACGAGGTCGTGGCCACCGCCCGGACCTACTCCGACACCGTCGCCGAGCGGGCCGCCGCCCTGGGCATCACCCCCGACGGCCGTGCCTCCACGGTCGCGAAGACGACCGGCATCGCGGCCACTCCCGAGGGCTGGCAGAAGGACACCGACGCCGTCGCCCACCTGGTCGACGCCCTCGCGTCGGTGGTCACCCGGATGCGCGAGCGCATGGCCTCCGTCGGCAAGGCCGACCCGGTGACCGAGGACCTGTTCATCCAGATCACCGCCGACCTCGAGAAGCACCACTGGATGTTCCAGGCCGAGGACGGCAGCTGAGGCCGGTCCGCGCGCCGGTACCCACGGGTGGGACCGGACCGCGAGCGACCGGGCCACCGCCGGGTCCCGGCGCCACCCCGGGTGGGGCGGCGCCGGGACCCGCGTGCGTGCGGGGCCCGTCGTGGGGTTGTCCTCAGCGGTCGGTCTCAGCAGCCCGGTTCCCGGAATCCGGTCAGCCGGGTCCGGGCGGTCAGCCACAGGCGTTCCCCCTCTTCGAGGTCCAGGCGGACGCCGGTGGGCGTGCGCACCACGTCCACCACCCGCATGGGCACCCCGCCGACCACCACGCGGTCCTCGACACGGACGGAGACGCGGGTGATCGCCACCGCCTCCATCCACTCCGGAAGTCCCGCCGGCGAGCTCATCGCCACTCCCCGGGGACGGCCCGGTAGGGGCGGGTGACGATCTCCCGGTACGACAGGTGCTCCGGATGCCGCCGCAGGTGGCCGAGCATCCAGGCGATGACGCCTTCCCCGTCCTCCACCGACCCGCCGGCGGGACCGCGCTCCTCGCACACCGCGCACTCCCCGGCGAAGCCGATCGCCTCCGCGTCCGGCTCCCGATCCGGCTCGATCGCGTACTCCCGGAACCGGAACCGTGCATCACCGGGGCGGATTCGTTCCGGTGGAGCCTCGGTCCCGGTACAGCAGGCCGCCTTCGGGCAGAAGTACACCGGCTCCCCGGTCTCCTCATGGAAAGCTCTCAGCCCGTCCCGGGTCAGGTCGCCGCACCGCGCGCAGCGCCGCAACCCCCGTACGGGCTCGGTGTGGATGGGTCCGGAGACACGCATGGATTCCTCCTTGGTGATCGATTGATCACGCAAGGTAGAAGTGATTCCTGTCGGCGAGGGGCAGGGGATCTGCCCCTCGCACGCCCGTTCAGGCGGTCAACACACCGACCCTCACCGCCAGTGCCGCCGCGCGCCGTCGCAGCGCCGGTCGTCGTGACTCCGACTCCTCCAGAAGGATGCGACGGGCGTAGCCGTTGTAGCGCACGGTCTCCGGGGCGTTCTCATGCGCCCGCTCCAGCACCGCGAGGGCCGTGTCCGCCCGCCCGTCCAGGTGATGGGCCCGGGCTTCCTCGATCCGATGTCGCGCACGACGTGGGCGGGATGGCAGCGCGGCCCCATCGGTTCTCCCTGCCTGCCGGACGGCCTCGCCTGCGGCGTGGAGTTCCACGGCGATGGTGACGGCGTGCGCCCCCATCACGGCCCGGCCGAAGCTGGTGATCGGGTGGTAGTGGGACGCCGGAAGACGTCGGGCGATGCCCTCGGCCCTGTCCCAGTGCCCCCATGCCGTGCCCGCGTCCCCGCGCCGGGCGGCGGTGTATCCGGACGCCGCGTACAGAGCGCCGGCCATGGACACCTCCTTTTCGGAGGCGTCGGGAAGCAGGGGCTCCAGGTACTCCAGCGCTCCCCGCGTGATCTCCTCCGCCGCGTCCAGGTGGGCGTGGCCGGAATCCCGGTGGGCCTCGGCCAGCAGCCACGCGGCAACGGCCACGGTGTGCGGATCATTCGACTCCTGAGCCGCCACCATGCCCCGCTCGGCGACCCGCCACAGCAGGGAACCATCGCCCTGATAGGCGAGGAAGAACTGGGCCAGGGCATAGACCTCCGACAGAACCGCCTCGGCCGCACGCCGTTCGGCGGGCTCCTCGACCTGCCGGACCGCCGCCCGGGCGTCCCGGATGAGATCGGGCAACAGGGCTCCGACCACGGTGCGGTGATCGGGTGCCGAATGCCGGGCGGCCCACGCCCGGTCGAGACGGAGACGCAGGTGGGCGGGGGAAGGCGCGGGTCCCTCATCCAGGGGAAAGGCGTCGATGGCGCTCCGGACGGATTCCAGCGCGGTGTGCCCCGGGCCGGAGAACAACGCGACGGGTAGGCGTTGGTCCCCGGTCAACTCGGAGAGGTCGCGCACCCGCAGCACCTCGGCGAAACGGAGGATCACCGGCAGGCGGGGAGTTCGCAACTCCCCGCGCTCGATCTGCTTGAGCCAACTCGTGGACCTGCCCATCAGCCCGGCGAGAACGGGGCGGGACATGCCCCGGCCGGTGCGCAGCAGTTGAAGACGCTGACCGAAGGCGATGGACTCCGGGTCCGGACCGACGGGGGGAGCGGGGTGGGAAGTCATGGCCTTGCCCCTCTCTGGACGGCTCGACACCGTCAGTATGCGGGAGAACACGCACCGGTCCCCCCGCTTCGGGGACTCTGCGTTCCCGGGACCTCGTCCCGGTCGGGGGGTTCGGAGACCGTGACCCGGTTGCTCTTTCCCATGAAGGGGATCAGGTCGTACAGGGATTCGATGGACCAGTCGGCGGCAGCTCTCACCGTGGGGTCGTCGGCCCACAGGTGACCCCATGGGCCGCGTCTCAGGTGGGCGGTCGACAACCCCGCTTCCCGAGCGGGATAAATGTCATTGGCCGGATGGTCGCCCACATAGAGCACCTGATGCGGGGCCCGGACACCTGCCGGCTTCACTACTTTTCCGAAGAACTCGGGATCCGGCTTCGATACGCCCCAATCACCGGATGTGGCCACGGCGTCCACCGGGAGGCCGAGACCGCGTAGCAGTTCTCCGGCCCGAACCGTCTGATTTCCGGCCACCACCACTCTCACACCGGTCCTGCGCAGGGCGGTCAGGGCCGGTCGAACATCCTGGTACAGATCGCTCTCATCCGGATACTCCCCTCGGCCGGCGGTCTCCCGCGCGATGTACTCGGCGGCCGGATCGATGTCGGGACGCAACAGGCGCACGGCGTCCGAGTTGTCCCTTCCCTGCGCGACGACGGCGCCCACCAGGGCGGAGAGGGTGTGTCGGGGCACCCCGAGCCAGTCGGCCCGGGACGACCAGTACCGATCATCACGGGTGAGGGTTTCCCCCACATCCGGGGCCACGGCGCGAATCATGCGGGCAGGGTACTCCGGTGAACGGGCGCCACCTCGCCGAGCTCCGCCGGAACCCGGGGTTCACGCCCCACCGGTCATCGAGACGGTCGCCGATGGAGACCACCGCTATCGTGCCCACATGAGCGGTTCCGCGCGGCGTGCAGTGCTCTTCCTCGACGTCGACGGCCCGTTGATCCCCTTCGGAGGGGCGCCCGGGTCGCGTACCCCTCCCACCCCACGGGCGCCGAACCTCCCACCGTCGACGCGAATCCGCTCCTGCGCCGGCTCGATCCCCGGCACGGCCCCCGACCGGCGGCACTCCCATGCGAGTTGGTGTGGGCGACGACCTGGATGGAGGACGCGAACGAGTGGCTCGCGCCCCGTCTCGGTCTGCCCCGGTTGGAGGTGGTGGCCTGGCCGGAGCCCTCCGGCCTCGATGATTGGGACGAACGGAACGGACTGCACCGGAAAACCCGCGCCCTCGCCCGACGGGCGCGCTCGTCCTCGCGGAGTAGGCTCGTGGGAGAGGCCTTTCGCGGCCCGCGTCCCCCGTGGGCCGCGGCCCGGGAAGGAGATCACGATGGGTACCGCGACACGTTCCCCCTTCGACGCCGATACGTTGCGTCGAGGCGTGGAGGGCGACCCGAAGACCCTCCTGTCGCTCTACGCCGAGGACGCCGAACTGCGCGTGGTGGACCGCACCGCGCAACCCAGCCACCCGCGGGTGTTGCACGGTCGCGACGAGATCGCAGCCATGCTCGAGGACGTCTACAGCCGCGACATGACCCACAAGATGGAGGACTGCGTCGTCCAGGGCGATCGCGCGGCCTTCAGTGAGGCCTGCGAGTACCCCGACGGGGTCCGGGTCCTGGGTCAGTCGATGATGAGGCTGCGCGACGGCAGGATCACCGAACACACCATGATTCAGGCATGGGACGAGTGACAACACGAGAGCGGGAGAAGGGACACGGCACGGCCCCGGTCACCCTGTGATCACCGGGAGCCGTGCCGGTGCGTGTCTCCGACGGTCCGGCACGTCATCGCCCGCTCCGGAAGAGCCGGACCCGTGGGGAACTGCGCCGGGTGGAGGGCGAGACGACGAGGCTCGGAGTGACCCGAATCGCCACCGTCTTCGGCGCCCGGGTGAGAGCGGCTGGTTCCCGCCCCCGCCCTCTCCGACCTGCCGGCGCGTCGCTCCCCCGGAGGACCGTCCGCCCCCACGACCGGTGGGGGGCTCAGACCTCGCGGACCATGGTGATGTAGCGGTCCCAGTCCCAGTGCGGGCCCGGGCAGATGCGGGCGATGCCGGGTATCTCGTTGTGGCCGACGATGTGCTCGCGGTCGCGGGGGATGTCGTACCGGTCGCAGATCCCCGCCACCAGCCGTGCCGAGGAGACGTACATCTCCTCGGTCAGGTACTCCGGTTGGTCCGCCCAGCCCTCGTGCTCGATGCCGATGCTGCGTTCGTTGAACGGCCGGTCACCGGCGTGGAAGGCCACGTCCAGCTCCCGCGCCAGCTGCGCCACGTGCCCGTCCTCCGACCGCAGCACGTAGTGCGTCGCGGCCCGGTGCGAGGAGTCCTGGAAGACCCGCAGCGTGATGGGGTAGGTGGCCTCCGGCATGTGGATCACCACCCGGTCGATGGGGTAGTCGCGCGGCCGGTTCGCCCGCCGGTAGTTGCCGCTCGCGGCGGGGATCCACTCCGCGCCCGGGTGGTCCACCTCGCCCTCCACACGCGGCTCGGTCGCGCCCGAGTACAGCCACCACAGGCGGGCCAGCTCATCGCGGCCGGCGTATGCCGCGCCCGCGCCGGCCACCAGCGCGGCCCCGCCGATCAGCAGCCCGCGCCGGCTCGGCCCGGCGGGCGAGCGGTGCCCGCCGCCCGCCCGGCCGTCCCCGGGGCCGCCCTCGGCGGGCGGCCGGCCCGCCGCGCCGCCGTGCGGGTACCGCGTGGGGTCGTCCCCGGTCCAGTTCATGTCCCCTCCGGCTGGAAGAACGCCATCGGCAGCCGGACGGTTCCGTTCCGGAACGTAGAATCGGGATCACCATGCCGTATCTCGACCACGCCGCCACCACCCCCATGCTGCCCGAGGCCATCGCCGCGATGACCGAGCAGCTGGCGCTGGTCGGCAACGCATCCGCGCTGCACGCGGCCGGGCGTCGCGCCCGGCGCACGGTCGAGGAGGGGCGCGAACGCATCGCCGCCGCCCTCGGCGCCCGCCCGGGGGAGGTGGTGTTCACCTCCGGCGGCACCGAGGCCGACAACCTGGCCGTCAAGGGTCTGTACTGGGCCCGCCGCGACGCCGACCCGCGTCGCGTCCGGGTGTTGGCCGGTCCCGTCGAGCACCACGCGGTGCTGGACCCCGTGCACTGGCTCGCGGACCACGAGGGCGCCGTCGTGGAGTGGCTGCCGGTGGACGGCGTGGGTCGGGTGCACCCCGGGGCGCTGCGCGAGGCCGTCGAGCGGAATCCCGACGACGTGGCATTGATCACCGTCATGTGGGCCAACAACGAGATCGGCACGATCCAGCCGATCACCGAGCTGGCCGCCGTCGCGGCCGAGCACGGCATCCCGCTGCACTCCGACGCGGTCCAGGCCTTCGGACAGCTTCCCGTCGACTTCGCCGCCTCCGGTGTCGCCGCGCTCACCGTCTCCGGGCACAAGGTCGGCGGCCCGCCCGGCATCGGGGCCCTGCTGTTGGGCCGCGACTGGACCCCCACCCCGGTGCTGCACGGCGGTGGCCAGGAACGGGACGTGCGCTCCGGCACCCTCGACGTGCCCGCCGTGGCCGGGTTCGCGGTCGCCGCCGAGTTGGCGTCGGCCCGCCGCGAGGAGTTCGCCCGTGACATCGGCGCGCTGCGGGACGAGTTGATCGACGCCGTGCGGACCGCCGTGCCCGACGCGGTGCTCAACGGGGACCCCGACCCGGTGGGCCGGCTGCCGGCCAACGCGAACTTCGCCTTCCCCGGCTGCGAGGGCGACTCCCTGCTGCTCCTGCTGGACGCCGCCGGTGTCGAGTGCTCCACCGGCTCCGCCTGCACCGCCGGCATCGCCCAGCCCAGCCACGTCGTGCTGGCCACCGGCGCCGACCCGGATCTCGCCCGGGGCACCCTGCGCTTCTCGCTCGGCCACACCTCCGTCCGGGAGGACGTGAAGGCGCTCGCCGAGGCGATCGGCCCGGCCGTCGAGCGGGCCCGGGGCGCCGGTCTGTCCTGACCCTCCCGGCGGCGGGGGCGCCGCCGCCGGGCCCGTACCCTGGAGGGCGTGATGACCCCCGCCCCCCGTCTGCGCGTGCTCGCCGCCATGTCCGGCGGCGTGGACTCCGCCGTCGCCGCCGCCCGGGCCGCCGAGGCCGGGCACGACGTCACCGGCGTCCACCTCGCGCTCTCCGCGAACCCCCAGTCCTTCCGCACCGGCGCCCGGGGCTGCTGCACCATCGAGGACTCCCGCGACGCCCGCCGGGCCGCCGACGTCATCGGCATCCCCTTCTACATCTGGGACATGGCCGAGCGGTTCCGGGCCGAGGTGGTGGACGACTTCGTCGCCGAGTACCGCGCGGGCCGCACCCCCAATCCCTGCCTGCGCTGCAACGAGAAGATCAAGTTCGCCGCGCTGCTGGACAAGGCCCTCGCCCTCGGGTTCGACGCGGTGTGCACCGGGCACTACGCCACGATCGTCACCGGCCCAGACGGTCGCCGCGAGCTGCACCGCGCCTCCGACCAGACCAAGGACCAGTCCTACGTGCTCGGGGTGCTGGACGAGCGGCAGCTCGCGCACGCCCTGTTCCCGCTCGGGGACACCCTCACCACCAAGGACGAGATCCGCGCCGAGGCCGAGCGGCGCGGCCTGGCAGTCGCCGCGAAGCCCGACAGCCACGACATCTGCTTCATCGCAGACGGCGACACCCGGGGCTTCCTCGCGAACCGTCTGGGCGCCGCCGAGGGCGACATCCTCGACGAGGACGGCAACCGGGTCGGCTCCCACGACGGCGCCACCGGCTTCACCATCGGCCAGCGCAAGGGCCTGCGCATCGGCCGCCCGGCGCCGGACGGTCGCCCCCGGTACGTGCTGGACATCTCCCCGGTGAACAACACCGTCACCGTCGGCCCGGCGGAGGCCCTGGAGATCGCGGAGCTGACCGCGATCCGCCCGCGCTGGTGCGGCACCCCGCCGACCGGGCCGGGCGCCTACACCGCCCAGCTGCGGGCGCACGGCGAGGAGGTGCCGGTCACCGCCGAGGCGGAGGGCGACGAGCTGCGGGTGCGGTTCGAGCGGCCGGTGCGCGGCGTGGCGCCGGGCCAGGCCGTCGTGCTCTACGACGGCACCCGGGTCGTCGGCTCGGGCACCATCGCCGCCACCACCCGGGCCCGGGCCGGCACCGCCGGCTGACACCGGGTGGGCCGGCGGTACGGACGGGCGTCGCTCACGCCCCGTCGGGCAACGACAGGCGGGCGTTGGCGAGCACGCCGATCGCGTCGCGGGCGGCGGTCACGCGCTCCGGGTCGATGTCGGTGACCAGCAGGCCCGGCTCGGCCCCGAGCCGGGCGTGCACGGCGCCGAACGGGTCCACCACCGCGCTGTGTCCCACCCCGGTGGGTGCCCGTCCCGCCTCCTCGCCCACCGAGGCGGGGTCGGCCTGGTCGCAGGCGGCCACCCAGCAGCCGCTGTCCAGGGCCCGGGCGCGGGCCAGCACCTCCCACTGCTCCACCTTGCCCGCCCCGGCGCCCCAGGAGGCGGGCACCACGATCAGTTCGGCACCGTCCCCGGCCAACTTCCGGAACAGCTCGGGGAAGCGGAGGTCGTAGCAGGTGGCGAAGCCGATCCGCAGGCCGTCCACCTCCACGGTGACGGTGCGGTCACCGGGTGCCACCCGGTCGGACTCCCGGAAGCCGAACGCGTCGTAGAGGTGCAGCTTGTCGTACCGGGTATCCACCCCGGCGCCGGTGATCAGCAGGGTGTTGCGCACCCGACCGTCGGGGGAGGGGGTGAACATCCCCGCCACTACCAGCAGTCCCGTGCGTTCGGCGACCTTCCGCACCCCCTCGGCCCAGGGGCCGTCCAGGGGTTCGGCGACCGGTTCGAGGGGCACGCCGAAGCGGACCATGGCGGCCTCGGGCAGTACCAGCACCCGGGCCCCGGCCCCGGCCGCATCCTCGGCCCGTTCGGTGAGCAGCGTGAGGTTCCCGGCGGGGTCGGTGCCCGACAGGGTTTGGGCGAGCGCGATGCGCATGGTGCTCCCGGATGGTCGGCGGAACGGTGGGGCCCCGGGGCGGGGCCTTCTCCGGATTATCCCCGCCGGGCCCGGCACCGACCGGGTCCCGCCCCGGCGGGTCGGCGGCGGGCGCCGGGCGATCCCCCTCGTTGCCGAACCCGAGCCCGAACCCGAACCCTCCCCGGGAACACGGCAGTTGTGATCAACTGGGAGCGTGGAAGCCATCTGGACCAGTGTCGTGGCGGTCGCCGGAACGCTGCTCGGTGTGATGATCACCCACCATTTCCAGCGGCGCGCGGCCGTGCGCGGTGAGGAGTTCACGCGTTCCGAGGCGCTGCGGCGGGAGCGCATCGACTGCTACAGCGCCTTCGCGGGGGCGGCGGAGGAGTACCGGCGGGGTCAGGCGGATCGGTGGTACGGCAAGCGGCGCGATCCCGAGGGTCCGGAGTACACCGCCGCCCGGGACCGGGCCCACCACCTGCGCACCGCGGCCCGCCAGGCGCTCTACCGGGTCAAGCTGCTCACCACCGACGCCGAGGTCCTCCTCGCCGCCGACCGGGCCTACGTCAACACCCGGGAGATCTCCACCGCCGGGGAGGAGGACGAGCACCGACGGCGCGACCAGGAGGCCCGGGAGGCGATCGAGGCGTTCGTCACCCGCGCCTCCCCCCTGGTCCGCTGAGGTCGCGTCGGACCGGTCGGTCCGACGGTGGGGTCGGGGAGGAGACGGCCTCGGCGGGCACCACGGACACCACGGACACCACCGGGTCGGGCCGCCGCTCACCGGCCGGTGGGCCGGTCCACCGGCGAACCCCGCGGGGCCCGTGGCCTTCGCCGACCCCGTGCGGGAAAACCGGGGCGGGTCCCCTCCGAACGGGTGGGTGAGCGCTGGTCGGCCGAGGGCGGTGGCCGCAGGACCGGTGCGGTGCGACACCATGGCCGCATGGCAACCCACGTGATCACCGGTGCCGGCTCCGGCATCGGCGCCACCCTGACCGAACGGCTCGCGGAGCGCGGCGACGAGCTGTGGCTCTGGGCCCGGGACACCGCCCGCGCCGACGAACTGCGCGAGCGCTTCCCCGGGGCCCGCACCATCGCCTGCGACCTCGAGCACCCCGACCGGATGGAACGGGCACTGGCCGACCAGGAACTGCCCGAACGGATCGACGGCCTGATCCACAGCGCCGGTGCCGTGAACCTGAGGCCGATCGCCGAACTACGGGTCGCGACCTGGCAGGCGGTCCTGAACGTCAACCTCACCTCTCCCGCCGAGATCACCCGCCTCCTGCTGCCCGCCCTGCGCCGCGCCTGCGGACACGTCGTCTTCGTCAACTCCGGCGCGGGGCTGCGGGCCAACCCCTACTGGGCCGCGTACGCCGCGAGCAAGCACGGTCTCAAGGCACTCGCCGACGCGCTGCGCGCGGAGGAGCGGGAGCACGGCCTGCGGGTGACCTCCGTGTACCCCGGCCGCACCGCCACCCCGATGCAGGAGCGGGTGCACCGTCTGGAGGGGCGGGAGTACGACGCCGGGGAGTGGATGCCGCCGTCCGCCGTGGCCGAGACGATCCTGATGGCCCTGGACCTGCCGCGCCCGGCGGAGGTTCTGGACCTGAGTGTGCGTCCCGGCGCCTGAGTTCGACCCGCCGGAGCGCCCCGCGGCGTCGGCGCACCCCGACGACCTCATAGGATCTCGGCTCGTGAACGCCGCCGCCGCGCCCGGGTCCGGACCGGGAGCCACCACCGAGACCACCGACCCGACCGACGGGAGCCCCGGGGTGTTCGACCCCCGTCCATGGGGCCCGGCCGCCGCCACCGGTGTCGGTTCGATGCCCGGCACGGACGTCCGGGAGACCGCCCGGATGGTGCTGGAGACGCTTCCCGCGCTGCCGTTCCTCCCCGAACTGCCCGCCCGTGGCCCCGGGGCCGACATGATCGGCCGCACCATCGGTCTGCTGCCCGACCTGCATGCCCGGGTGGAACCCAGCGGGTGGCGGATCGCCGACCGACCGGGGCGCGACTCGCGCCGCGCCCGGGACCGGCTCTCGGAGGACCTGGACACCCTGGAGGAGTTCACTCAGGGGTGGTCCGGCGCGCTCAAGGTCGCGGTGGTCGGCCCCTGGACGCTGGCCGCGACCCTGGAACGCCGCAACGGGGAGGCGATGGTCGGCGATCACGGCGCGCGCCGTGACCTGGTCGCCGCGCTGGCCGAGGCGGCGATCGACCTCGTGGCCACGGTGCGCCGACGCGTTCCCGGGGCGAAGCCGGTGCTGCAACTCGACGAGCCCTCCCTGGTGTCGGTGCTGCGCGGCCGGGTGCCGACCGCCAGCGGATACCGCACCCACCGGGCGGTGGACCGGCAGGAGGTCGAGGAAGGACTGCGGCGGGTGATCGACTCCGTCGGGGTCCCGGTCGTGGTGCACAGCTGTGCCCCGGATGTGCCCTTCGCCCTGCTGCGCCGCGCCGGCGCGCACGGCGTCTCCTTCGACCTCTCGCTGCTCACGGAACGCGAGTACGACGCCGTGGCGGAGAGCGTGGAGGCCGGCACCACCCTCTTCACCGGTGTCCTGCCCGGCGACGGCGTGGATCCCGGGGCGTTGTCGGACCCCGGCGCTACCGTCATGGGTGTCAGGTCGTTGTGGCGTGGACCGGGGCTGTCACCGGCGCTCCTTCCGGAGTCCGTGGTGGTCACCCCGGCGTGCGGGCTGGCGGGCGCCTCGCCGGCGTACGCCCGGGCCGCGCTCGCCCACTGCGTCCGGGCCGCCCGATCCCTTGCCGACAACCCCGAGTGACGGGAGAGCCGACGTGACCGCCGCCGAAGACCGAGTGGACACCCCGCCGACCTCCGGAGGCGAGGGGGGCCCGGCGGACGCGGGAGTCCTCCGGACCGGCGGCGGGCCCTCCCTCGACGGGGCCTTTGCCGGCGCGGCCACCCCCCCGGAGGCCCGCGAGCGGCACGCCCGCATCGCCGAGCAGGTCGAGGAGCACCGCTTCCGTTACTACGTGGAGACCCCGACCATCAGCGACGCCGCCTTCGACGCGCTGATGGTCGAGCTGAAGGAGCTGGAGGAGGCGTATCCGGAGCTGCGCACCCCCGACTCCCCGACCCAGCGGGTGGCGGGCAGCTACGAGACCGAGTTCACCTCCGTCGAGCACCGCGAGCGGATGTTGTCGCTGGACAACGCCTTCGACGACGAGGAGCTGTCGGCGTGGGCGGACCGGGTCGCCGAGGAGCTGCGGGGCATCCGGTACCACTACCTGTGCGAGCTGAAGGTGGACGGCCTGGCGGTCAACCTCACCTACGAGCACGGCCGGTTGACCCGTGCCGCCACCCGGGGTGACGGGTACACGGGCGAGGACATCACCCCCAACGTCCGCACCATCGACGAGATCCCGCTGCGGCTGGAGGGTGAGCGGATCCCGGAGTTGGTGGAGATCCGCGGCGAGGTCTTCTTCTCGATGGAGCGCTTCCAGGAACTGAACGCCCGCCTGGTGGAGGCCGGCGAGAAGCCCTTCGCCAACCCGCGCAACGCGGCGGCCGGTTCGCTGCGGCAGAAGGACCCCCGGGTCACCGCTGGCCGACCGCTGCAGATGGTCGTCCACGGCATCGGTGCCCGCGAGGGCTTCGACATCGACCGGCTCTCGCAGGCCTACGACCTGTTGCAGGGTTGGGGCCTGCCGACGGCCCGGGCCGCCCGGGTGGTGGAGACCCCGCAGGAGGTCCGCGAGTTCATCGCGTACCACGGCGAGCACCGGCACGCGGTGGAGCACGAGATCGACGGCGTCGTCGTCAAGGTGGACGAGATCCCGCTCCAGGGCCGGATGGGCAGCACCTCGCGCGCGCCGCGCTGGGCGATCGCCTGGAAGTACCCGCCGGAGGAGGTCAACACCCGCCTGGTGGACATCCGGGTCGGGGTGGGTCGCACCGGTCGGGTCACCCCGTACGCGGTGGTGGAGCCGGTGACGGTGGCCGGTTCGGAGGTCGAGTTCGCCACCCTGCACAACCAGGACGTGGTGAAGGCCAAGGGTGTGCTGATCGGTGACACCGTGGCGCTGCGCAAGGCCGGGGACGTCATCCCCGAGATCCTGGGGCCGGTCGCCGACCTGCGGGACGGCACCGAGCGGGAGTTCGTGATGCCCGCCGACTGCCCCGAGTGCGGCACCCCGCTGCGGCCGATGAAGGAGGGGGACGTGGACCTGCGCTGTCCCAACGCCCGCTCCTGCCCCGCGCAGTTGCGCGAGCGGCTGTTCTACCTGGCGGGCCGCAAGTGCCTGGACATCGACAACTTCGGGTACGTCGCCGCCACCGCGCTGACCCAGCCGCTGGAGCCGGCCGAGCCGCCGCTGCGGGACGAGGGCGGGTTGTTCGACCTGCGGCTGGAGGAGTTGCTGCCGATCCGCACCCACGTGCTGGACATGGACACCGGCCTGCCCAAGCGGGACCCGGAGACCGGTGAGCCGAAAGTGGTCAGCTTCTTCGCCAACAAGGAGGGCGAGCCGAAGAAGAACACCGTGGCCATGCTGGAGGCCATCGACAAGGCGCGGGACCGTCCCCTGGAGCGGATCCTCGCCGGGCTGTCCATCCGGCACGTGGGCCCGGTCGCGGCCCGCGAACTGGCCCGTGAGTTCCGCTCGATCGACCGCGTCGCGGAGGCGAGCGAGGAGGAGCTGGCCGCCGTCGAGGGTGTCGGCCCGACGGTGGCCGCCTCGGTGAAGGAGTGGTTCGCCGAGGACTGGCACCGGGAGATCGTCGAGCGGTGGCGGGCCGCCGGGGTGCGGATGGCCGAGGAGGGCGGGGAGGAGACCGGCCCACGTCCGTTGGAGAGCGTCACGGTCGTGGTCACCGGCACCCTGGCGCGGTGGACCCGGGACGGCGCCAAGGAGGCGCTGCAGGGGCTCGGTGCCAAGGTCACCGGATCGGTGTCGAAGAAGACCGGCTTCGTGGTGGTGGGGGAGAACCCCGGCTCGAAGTACGACAAGGCCGTGCAGGCCAAGGTGCCGGTGCTGGACGAGGACGGGTTCGCCGTGCTGCTGGAGCGGGGGCCGGAGGCCGCCGGGGAGGTGGCGACGGTGGGCGAACCGGAGTCGGAGGCGGCCGGGGCGGAGGCGGACGCCGGATAGTCCCCGACCGGCCCCGGGTGGTGGGGCGCCCCCGGTCGAGACGGCCCGGCC
>NZ_VKHT01000330.1 GCF_014141535.1 Streptomyces alkaliphilus
CCCCCGGACTCCTCCCCCGTCGAACGGGGCCGGATCGGCCGCTCCGAGGAGGCCTTCGCGAGCCGTGGTTCGCCCTCCGCGCCTCCGTCCCCCGGCCGACCGGAGGCCTCCGGGGGGAGCGGGGGTTCGGTTCGGGGCATGCCGGTCCCCCGGGGCTCCGGGTCGGGCGCGTTCCCCCCGTCGGCACCGTTCGAGGGGCCCCCGTGAGGGGGCGTGTCGCGGCCGTCGGCTTCAGGACTCATCGGGACCTCACGCCCGGAAGACGTGGCGCCGGATGGCGGTCACGTTGGAGAAGATGCGGATGCCGAACACGACGACCACTCCCACGGAGAGTTGCGCTCCCACCCCCAGTTGGTCACCGAGGAAGACGATCAGGGCCGCCACGACGACGTTGGAGAGGAAGGAGACGACGAAGACCTTGTCGTCGAACTTGCCGTCCAACCGTGCCCGCAGGCCACCGAAGACCGCGTCCAGGGCGGCGACCACGGCGATGGGCAGGTAGACCTCCAGCCCGGTGGGCACCACCGGGCGGGTGAGCACGCCTATGACGATCCCCAGTACGAGACCCAGAACGGCGATCACGGTGTGTAGTCCTCTTCTGTGTCGTGGTCCGTCTCCCGGGTCCCGGTGTCCCCCGGTGCCGCGTCGGGGTCCACGGGCACGGCGTACCGAGTGGTCGCCCCCGTCGCGGCGGGCAACCGCAGCTCGTCCCGTACCCCGGTGGTGACCCGGATGCCGAAGTGGTCCCGCAGGTCCCGCAGCGTCGCCCCGGCCGGTCCGGCCTCGAACGCCTCGCGCAGCGCCTCACCGTCACCGATCGCCTGCACGGTGTAGGGCGGCACCAGCGGCCGGTTGTCCACCAGGACGGCGTCGCCGGCGGTCCGGATGGCGGAGAGCGAGGTGAGCCGCCGGTCGTTGATCGCCACCGCCTCCGCGCCGGCGGCCCACAGGCCGTTGACCACCCGCTGGAGATCCCGGTCCCGCACCCGACCGGTGTCGGAGAAACCGCTGCCCTCGCGCGGCCCCGCGCCGGAGCCGGTTCCCGCGCCCTCGGCATCGTCCACCACGAGTTCCAGACCGGGTCCGGTCACGGCGATGGCCCCGGCGAGGAGGCCGACCAGTTCGGCCCGCTCGCCGCCCTCCTCGGTGAGTGCCGCCCGTCGTCCCTCGGCGACCGCGTCCCGCAGACCGTCCACCTCGGCCTGCAGTCGGTCCGCTCCCTCGGTTCCGGCCCGCACCCGTTCCAGGAGTTCCTCGCGTTCCCGGGCGACCTCGGGGGCCCCGGCCCGTGCCTGCGCGGCACCGGCGGTCACGACGAAGGCAGCCAGGAGGAGTCCGACCGCCAACCAGACCCGGTCGCGGAGGGTGCGCGGAGGGTTCCCGCCCGCGGCGGCGCGCCGGGCGGCGGCCTCCTCGTACCCCTCGTCCAGACTGTGGTCCATCACCTGGTTGAGCAGCCACATGGAGGCGTCGGGACGCGATGTGGCGTCGGGAGGCCGGGAGGACTGCGCGGGCATGGCGGTCATCGTCGCACGAGCCGGCCCGGGGACCGAATCGGCCCCCGACGGAACGGAATCCGTCGGGGGCCGGCCGCCCGGTGGGGCGGGCCGCGTCGGACCCGGCCGGCCCTCCCCACCGGTCTGTCAACGGTCGGGGTTGTCCACCACCGCGGTCCAGTGGTCCAGGAGCTCCGCGGCCGCGTCGTCGTCCGGGCCCTCGGCCCACAGGTGGGTGACGGCCTCGGCCGGATCCGGCAGGACCAGCACCCAACGGCCGTCCGGCTCCACGACCCGGACGCCGTCGGTGGTGTCCACCGAGCGCTCGCCGGCCGCCTCCACCACGCGTCGCATGACCAGGCCCTTGACCGCCCACGGGGTGGCCACGTCCCGCTGCAGCACGTGGGCCCGCGGGATACGGGCGTCGATCTGGCTGAGCGAGAGCTGGGTCCGGGCGACCAGCCCGGTGAGCCGCGCGAAAGCCGCGGTCGCGTCGAAGACGCTGCCGAACTCGGGCACGACGAAACCGCCGCTGCCGTCGCCACCGAAGATCGCGCCGTCCTTGGCCGAGACCCGGGTGAGGTCATCCGGCGATGTGGTGGTCCACTCCACCTGGGTGCCGTGGTAGGCGGCCACCTGCTCGGCGATGCGGGTGGTGGTGACCGGCAGTGCCACCCGGCCGCTGCGCCGCTCGGCGGCGATCAGGTCGAGCATCACGAGCAGCGCCCGGTGGTCCTCGATGATGTGGCCGCGTTCGTCGACCAGCGCCAGCCGCTCGCCGACCGGGTCGAAGCGCACACCGAAGGCCGCGCGGGAGGAGGCCACGATCTCCCCCAGGCGCACCAGACCGGCCCGTCGTTCCTCGGCGGTCTCGGTGGGCCGGCCCTCGTCCAGACCGGGATTGACGGTCAGCGCGTCCACCCCGAGCCGTCCCAACAGGCTGGGCAGCACCAGGCCGGCACTGCCGTTGGCGGCGTCCACGACGATCTTCAGCCCGGCGTCCGCGATGCCCCGGGTGTCGACCGCCCGCAGCACCGATCCGGTGTAGGCGTCGAAGACGCTGGCGGGGAAGCGCAGGTCACCGATCTCGCCGGGGAAGGCCCGGCGGTACTCCTGGCGGGCGTAGACCCGGTCCAGCTTGCGCTGTCCGCCACGGGAGAGGTCGGCGCCGCGCTCGTCGAGGAACATGATGTCCACCGAGTCGGGCACGCCGGGGGTGGTGCGGATCATGATGCCGCCGGCACTGCCGCGAGCGGTCTGCTGCCGGGCCACCGGCAGTGGCACGTTCTCCAGGTCCCGCACGTCGATCGCGCTGGCCTGCAGGGCGCTGATCACGGCCCGCTTGAGGGCCCGGGCACCGCGGGAGTGGTCGCGGGCGGTGGTGACGGTGGAGTTCTTCTTGAGTGTGGTGGCGTAGGCACCGGCCAGTCGCACGACCAGTTCGGGCGTGATCTCCACGTTGAGGATGCCGGAGACACCGCGGGCGCCGAAGAGGTTCGCCTGACCGCGGGACTCCCAGATGACCGACGTGTTGACGAACGCGCCTGCCTCGACCGTCTTGAAGGGGTAGACACGCACGTTCCCCTGGACGATGGACTCCTCGCCCACCAGGCACTCGTCACCGATGACCGCCCCGTCCTCGATCCGGGCGGCGCGCATGATGTCGGTGTTCTTGCCGACCACGCAACCGCGCAGATTGGCCTGGCGACCGACGTAGACGTTGTCGTGGATGACCGCGCGGTGCAGGAAGGCATCGGCCTTGACCACGACGTTGGAACCGATGACGGTGTGCTCGCGCAGGTCGGCACCGGCCTCGACCTTGGCGTAGTCGCCGACGTAGAGGGGGCCGCGCAGTTTGGCGTCGGGGTGGACCTCGGCGCCCTCGGCGATCCACACGCCCGGCGAGATCTCGAAGCCGTCGATCTCGACGTCGACCTTGCCCTCGAGGACGTCGGCCTGCGCCTTGACGTAGCTCTCGTGGGTGCCGACGTCCTCCCAGTACCCCTCGGCCACGTAGCCGTAGATGGGGCGCCCCTCCTTCATCAGGCGGGGGAAGACGTCACCGGACCAGTCCACGGGGACGTCGGGTTCGACGTAGTCGAAGACCTCGGGCTCCATGACGTAGATGCCCGTGTTGACGGTGTCGGAGAAGACCTGCCCCCAGGTGGGCTTCTCCAGGAAGCGCTCGACGCGCCCCTCGTCGTCGACGATGGTGATGCCGAACTCCAGCGGGTTGGGCACCCGGGTGAGGCAGACGGTGACCATGGCCCCGCGTTCGCGGTGGAAGCGGATCAGGTCGGTGAGGTCGAAGTCGGTGAGGGCGTCACCGGAGATGACCAGGAAGGCATCGTCCCGAAGCGCCGCCTCGGCGTTCTTGACGCTGCCCGCGGTGCCGAGCGGCTTCTCCTCGTTGGCGTAGGTGAGCTCCATGCCGAGCTCCTCGCCGTCGCCGAAGTAGTTCTTCACCAGGGAGGCGAGGAACTGCACGGTGACCACGGTCTCGGTGAGTCCGTGCCGTTTCAACAGCCGCAGCACGTGCTCCATGATGGGACGGTTCGCCACGGGCAGCAGGGGCTTGGGCATGCTCGCGGTCATCGGGCGGAGCCGCGTGCCTTCGCCACCTGCCATTACGACGGCCTTCATGTTGGAAGTGTCCTCCTCGCAGAGCCGAGAGTCGTGCCGACCGGGCCCGTCCGGTCGACGGACTCCCCGGGAGATGGCGGCAGCTCCCGGGGCACGGCTGGGCTGACGGGCCCAGTTGCCCCCTCCACGACGGCGTTCGGGGGCGAGCTCAGTCGGCTGTGGTGCCCGCCGTGAGGAGACGGCGGACCTGGACCACGTACAGCATCCCTGCCCACCAGTAGAGAGCCGAACCCCACCCGGCGAACGCCCATCCGAAAATAGCAGCCAGTGATGACACCCACCCGGTTCCGTCACTGAGCAGGAGCAACGGGAAGGCGTACATCAGACAGAAGGTGGCCGCCTTGCCGAGGAAATTCACCTGGGGGGGCGCCCATCCGGCACGGTTGAGGCGCCAGACCCCGATCAGCAACATCAGGTCACGGGCCAACAGCAGTGCCACCATCCACCAGGGGATGATGTCGCGCCAGGTCAGGCCCACGAGAGTGGCGAGGATGTAGAGGCGATCGGCGGCCGGGTCCAGCAGGCGACCGAGTTCGCTGACCTGGTTCCAACGGCGGGCCAGGCGGCCGTCGAGCCAGTCGCTGACGCCGCTGAGTGCGAGCACCGCCAGGGCCCATCCATCCCGGTTCGGCCCGTCGAACACGGGCGAGAGAATCAGCCACAGAAAGACCGGAACACCCACCAGCCGGGCCGCGCTGAGCAGATTGGGCACGGTGAGCACCCGGCTCCGCGCGTCCGCCGACGCGCCGTCCGCCGCCCCACCCGATGTCTCGTGGACCTCCACCCCTGGAGCCCTTCCCGTGTGATCCGCGCCCCGCGGTACGCCCGGGGGCCGTCGCCCGCGCTCCCCACCGC
>NZ_VKHT01000331.1 GCF_014141535.1 Streptomyces alkaliphilus
CGCGCCGAACGGCGGGAGCGCCCCCGGGCGGTCGGGGACCGGGGAGCCGGCGCCCTGCCGCGGGCGCGGTACGCCGGGAAGGTGCCCGACGCCGCCGGGTGGCCCGGCGGGGGTCCCCGGCGTCCATCGGCTTCCGGTCAACTCCAGGAACTCCGGCACCAGATCGCCGACGGCGGTGCCCGGATCGGCGTCGAGCACCGCGTCCGCGCGATGGCCGCCGACGGGGTCCACGACGGTGAGGGTCAGGCGCACGGTGGGTCCTTCCGGGGCGCGGTGGGGACGGACCCGGGCGGGTCCGCCGGGGGCGCGGAACGGTACGCGGCGGCGGGGCCGCGTGCCCGATGGAACCGGGGTCGGCCCCCGTCGTTGACCCCGTTCCACCGGGAACGCCCGTTCGTCCGCCCATCGGCGGTACTCCCGGATGGTCCCCACACCGTGTCCACTCTCCGGCAACATAGCGGAGTCCCTCAAGGATGAATCCGCTCGGTCCCGCTCCCGGCCGACGCGACCGCACCTCCCGGCCGACACGGCCGAACTGTCGCCCTGTCACAGACCTGTACGAGCCGTACACCCCGGGTGTACCCCGCACCCGTCCCCACGTAGGCTGACGCCGGCACGAGGGGGCAGCCGAGGGGGCTGCCGCAACCCACCGCACCGCGGGGCCGCCGCGCGTCCCCGCACCGGCCACGAAGGGGGCAGGCGATGTCCGACATCGGCCTTACATATCAGGACATGCACGACGCCGGGGATCACCTGATCGCCGAGCACGAGCGCATGGAGCGGGAGCTCGACGACCTCAAGACCTACGTGGACAACCTGGTGGAGGACGGCTACGTCACCGCCGAGTCCTCCAAGGCCTTCCAGGAGTCGTACGAGGAGTTCAGCGCCGGGGTCAAGCAGACCCTGGAGGGCATGCAGGGCATGGGCAACTTCCTCCACGCGGCCGCCGACGGCTTCGAGGAGCAGGACATCAGCCTGAAGAACGCCATCCAGGGCAACTGACCCGCGCCCGACGCGCGTCGCACGGTCCGGGGCCGGCACACCCACCGCCGCCCCGGACCCTCGCGCAGCGGGGCGATACGTGACGAACGGCGGGCCGGGGAACGGCCGGAACCGGGGAGGCGATGTGGGAGACGGGGAGGGCATCCAGGCGGACCTGGATCGCATCCGTGAGTGCTCGGAGGCCCTGGCCGCCATCCACCAGGCGTTCTCCACCGCCGCCAACCCCCTGGACGGTGCCGACTGCACCACCGTGGGCTCGCGGGAACTGGTCGATGTCTTCGACGACTTCGAGGACAACTGGCGGCTCGGGCGGGAGAAACTCCTCGCCGAACTGGAGAAGTTGGCGGGCATCACCGAGTTCGCCGCCGAGTCCTACGAAGCCGTCGACCGGGAACTCGCCGCCGCGCTCCGCGCGAACGACGAAGTGATGGAGGGGACGGATCCGGGCTGCGGCCCGCAGCCCCTGTGACCCGGGGATCGTTCACAACGAATGACGAACGACCCGATACCCCGACCTTTCGGGAACCACAACGGGGGAAACGAGCATGGGCAGGGCAGCGGCATCCGGCGACTGGAGTGTGGTCGGCGAGTCGAGGGACCCCACACCGGGCGACCCGCAGGAGGTCGCGGCCATCGGCCGTGAACTCCGCCTGTTGGCCGACGCCATCGAACGACAGGCCGGCGAAATAGAGGCATTGGCCGGCGTGGAGGGCTGGCAGAGCATCGCCGCCGCGGAGTTCCGTGCCGAGGCCGACGGCGCAGCCGGCCGACTGCGCAAGGCGTTCGTGCGCTACGACACCGCCGCCCGCGTGATGGGCACCTCGGTCAGGGAGTGGGACGACGGCTGTCCGCACCAGGACTGGGCTTCGGAACTGGCCCGGGCACAACGCGTCGCGGACACGGCCCTGCGCGAGGCCGAGGAGGCGGACGCCGAACGGCGCACCGCGAGCAACGCCCTGGAGTGCCTCACGGATGACGTGGAGGACGACGACCCCGAACGCACCGGTCTGGAGAACCGGGTGGCCACCGCGGGGGAGACCGTGGCCCGCTGTCGCACCGAGGTGGAGCGGGCCAAGGAGATCCACCGGGAGGGCGCCTCCCGGGCCGCCGCTGCCATCCGGGAGGTCATCACCACCGATGGCTTGAAGGACAGTCGTTGGGAACGCTTCAGGGAAGCCCTCACTCTGCAGAACGTGGCCAAGTGGGCGGGGCGCATCGCCGCGGTCGCGGGGACCTTCTCCCTCTTCCTCGGATGGGTTCCCTTCCTCGGTCAGGCACTCATCGCGATCACACTGATCGCCGGTGTCGTCTCCCTGGCCTGCAACCTCATCCTGGCCATTCGGGGGGAGGGAAGCTGGCTCGATGTCGCACTCGACGTGGTGGGCCTGGCCACCTTCGGCATCGGTGCCGCCGTCCTGCGCAGTGGCCGCCTGGCGGTTCAGGGCATCAAGGCGACCGCCCGCAGGGAAGCGTACAAGGCCGCCCAACGCACCGTTCCCAACCGGGAGATCGCCCGGACCACCGCGAAGAAAATGGTTCCCGACGCGGTAACCGGCCAGAAGATCTCCGCTGTGATCGGAGGAATGCCACCGCGTCGGCTCTCCTTCCTCCCCATGCCCCGTACCCCGAACAACGCCCTCACCTGGCCGGCTCGGCTGGACCCGGACATCCGGACACTCACCAACGAACTGCGCAGGATCGATCCGAAGGTCTTCCGCGAGCCGGCCACCGGCGCCGCCGTGCAGAACTTCAACTCACAGGTCGCCGCCTGGTGGGTCTCCACCGGAACCGGTACGGCAGCCGGCTGGTGGGCCTTCGGACGGACCTTCAATTGATCCCGCCGGGCCCCGGGCCCGGCCGCACCGCACCGCACCGCACCGCACCCGAGGAACGGCGAATGACACCGCGACAGCACCGGGACGACCCGGTGAGCACCCCGGACGGGACCGGAGAGGGCCTCGACCACGATCTCCCGCTCGTGCGCTACCGCATCCTCCTGCCGGAGGAGTGGTACCGCATCCCGCTCGCCCCCGAAGAGTGCGAAGAGGCGGTGGACCGACTGGTGCGGCAACGATTCAAGGGGGTGGACAACGCTCCCCATCTCAAGGCGAACGCCCGGAAAGAGCTGCTGGACAGCGCAGCGGATGCCCGCCGGAACGGAGGACTGGAGATGTACCTCTGTCTCCAGAGCGCGGGCCCTCTCACCATTCCCGCCTCCCTGCTGATCACGCTTCTCCCCCCGTCCGCGATCCCCGCCCGTTCCATGGAGGAACTCCTGGCGCACGCAGAGGCGACGGCCGACCCCGACACGGAGGTCGACGTGGTCGGCCTGCCCTCGGGGCCCGCCCTGCGCGTCCGACGCCGGGAGGCGCCCCCACCACAGGCACCTCCCGGGACACCCCACTCGGTGGCCGTCGACCACCATCTCCCGCTCCCCCACACGGACGGGATGCTGCTGTTGTCCTTCAACACACCGCTGCCGGCGCTCGCCGACGCCCTGGCTCGGCTGTTCGACGCCGTGGCCGGTTCCCTCGTCTGGGTCGGAGAAGAGGAGTCCTCGTGACCGAGCGCGCCCAATTCCTGGTGGAGTATCCCTCCCCCTGGTTCGAGTTCCCTCTCGACCCCGACGTCGACCCGGATCGATGGGCCGACGCGAAAGCGGAGGAATTGGTCCTCGCCGCCGGAGGCGAGGACGTCCCGGAGATCACCAGGATCCTCCGTCCCGACGCGGCCGCCCTGGCCGCGGAACTCCGAAGCCGCGTGTCGGAGTACCGCAGGAGTGCCCCGAGCCACGCCCTGGGGTGCTACCCACCGGGAGTGGACACCAGCGATGTCGGCATGGAGATCTCCTGGTGGGGTCCGGACGAGGAGGGGAGTCGGGTGACGGACTCTTCCCTCCTCGATGCCGAGGGCTTGGTCGACCTCGACCGTTTCGTCGAGCGTGTCGTCGTTCACGAGTTGGGTGACCCCCTGGTGGAAAAGGATGAGGTCGGCGCGGGACCCGTGGTGAGGATCCGCCAGAATTACCCCGGCAAGCGGCGGTCGTGGTTCGGCGGGCGTCCCGTGATCCGTGCCCTGACCCACGCGATCCGTCCCCGGGGCATGACGGCGCTGGTGGTCGCCAACACCCTGTGGACGGATGCCGGTTTGGACGAGTACATCGAGCCCTGGGTCGACGGGATCGTCGGAACCATTCGCGTGGTGCCCGCCTGAGGAGTTCGTTCCGACCGCCATCCCGACCGCTTCGCATCCGGTGAAAGGACGGGCTTCGTGCCGACATCCCCACGGGAGCCGGCCCCGATACCCGAGCCCGCTCTGCGACCGGCCGGCCGGGGACGGGGGGCACGGGAGGCGCTTCGGCGCGCCCGGGTCTTCCCCGGTCCGGGTGAGTTGGTCCTCCGGAACGGGACGGGGCGGGAGACCCGGGTGCCGCTCGGCCCCGGGGGCGTCACCCGCGCCGTACTGGTCGCCGAGCCCGAACGCCCAACCGGCGGCGGCAGCGTGTACGACCCGTTCGGCCGGCCCGGTTCGCGCGGCACGCTTCTCCTGCTGGACGCCGCCGGCCGGTGCCGGGCCCGCCTGCGGGTGGACGACTGGCTGCCGGAGTCCGCGCTGCTGCCCGCCTCGGCGCCGCTGGGGAAGGCCATGGCCGAACGGGCGGGATTCACCGCCCTGTGCGAGGCGGCGGGGCTGCCGCTGAAGGTCGTGCCCGATGTCGGCCACCGGGATCTCGAGGAAGCGGGCATCGACACCGCGCCGGTGCTCTCACCGGCCACGCGGGTCTTCCCCATGTGGTATGGGGTGGCCCGGTGCACCGGGGCATCGGTGTGGTTCGTCTGCTTCGCGCTCGGTACCTTCGCCGGTCCGACCGCCCTCACGGCCCTGATCGCCGCCCTCGCCGCGCTCTCCGCGCCGGTCGCCCGGCGGGTGCTGCGGGGGGTCGTCACGGTGCGGGAACGCCGCGTTCCGCCCCCCGTGGACGGCATCTCCC
>NZ_VKHT01000332.1 GCF_014141535.1 Streptomyces alkaliphilus
TGTGTATAAGAGACAGGGGCGGGAGGGCCGTCCCGGATCAGACGCGTTCGATGATCGTGGCGATGCCCATGCCCCCGCCCACGCACAGGGTCGCCAGGCCGCGGCGCAGGTCGCGGCGTTCGAGTTCGTCCAGGAGGGTGCCGAGGATCATCGCCCCCGTGGCGCCCAGGGGGTGGCCCAGGGCGATGGCCCCGCCGTTGACGTTGACCCGGTCGAGGTCCAGGTCCATCTCCCGGACGAAGCGCAGGACGACGGCGGCGAACGCCTCGTTGATCTCCACCAGGTCGATGTCGTCCATGGTGAGCCCGGCACGGTCGAGCGCCTTGCGGGTGGCGGGGGCCGGGCCGGTGAGCATGATGGTGGGCTCGGAGCCGGTGACGGCGGCGGAGACGACCCGGGCGCGGGGGCGCAGACCGTACCGCTCCCCCACCTCCCGGTTGCCGATGACGGTGAGGGCGGCGCCGTCCACGATGCCCGAGGAGTTCCCGGCGTGGTGGACGTGGTCGATGCGCTCCAGCCAGTGGTACCTGCCCAGCGCCACGGCGTCGAAGCCGCCCTCCTCCCCCATCCGGGCGAAGGAGGGGCGCAGGGCGGCGAGGGAGTCGGCGGTGGTGCCCGGCCGCGGGTGCTCGTCGCGGTCGAGCAGGACGAGACCGGAGGGGTCGGTGACCGGCACCACCGAGCGGTCGAAGCGTCCGTCCTTCCAGGCGGCGGCGGCCCGTTCCTGGGAGAGCGCGGCGTACTCGTCCACGTCGCGGCGGGTCAGTCCCTCCAGGGTGGCGATGAGGTCGGCCCCGATGCCCTGGGGGACGAAGCCGACCCGGTGGGCGGTGGCCGGGTCGGCGGCCCAGGCCCCGCCGTCGGAGCCGATCGGTACCCGGGACATTGACTCCACGCCGCCGGCGAGGATGAGGTCCTCCCAGCCGGAGCGGATCCGGGCGGCGGCCTGGTTGACGGCCTCCAGGCCGGAGGCGCAGAAGCGGTTCTCCTGCACGCCCGCCACCGTGTCGGGGAGGCCGGCGGCGATGGCGGCGATCTTGGCGATGTCGGCGCCCTGGTCGCCCAGGGGGCTGACCACGCCCAGGACGATGTCGTCGATCGCCGCCGGGTCGAGGTCGGGGAGGCGGCGGCGGAGTTCGTCCACCAGCCCGACGACCAGGTCGATCGGTTTGACGGTGTGCAGCGACCCGTTGGGCTTGCCACGACCGCGCGGGGTGCGGATCGCCTCGTAGAGGTATGCCTCGGTCACGGGCTCTCCCGGCGTCGTCGGCGGATCGGCGGGGTCGGCCGGTGCCGCTCCCGCCGCGGAACGACACCCACGATAAGAACGTGTTCCATTTTCGACAAGGGCGGCGCCCCGCACGGCGCGCCCGTTCCCGTGTCGCGCCCCTCACGCCCCGGGCGAGTCCGGGGCCCCCGGCGCCGGAAGGGGCTCGCTCCCGCAGAACTCGGCGAGGCCGGGCACCCCCCAGTCCCGGGCCACCGCGACGACGTCCGCGCCGGGCCGGGCCGGTCCGCGGCGCACCGTGCCGGGGGTGGCGGAGAACCGGGGCGCGGGAGCGGGCTGCACCAGTCCGTCGTGTTCGACGAAGGTCCCCCGGGCGGCCAGGTGGGGGTGGTGGGGCGCCTCCCTCAGCGAGAGCACCGGCGCCACGCAGGCCTCGGTGCCGGCGAACACCTCCATCCACTCCTCCCGGGTGCGTTCGGCGATCCGGGCGGCGATCGCGGCCCGCAGTTCCGACCGGCGGGCCGGGTCCTCTCGGTCCGGCAACGTCGGATCCCCGGCCAGGCCCACCAGGTCCAGGAACTCCTCCCAGAAGCGGGGTTCCAGCGGTCCGATGGCCAGGTGGCGGCCGTCGGCGGCGGCGTAGGTGTCGTACCAGGGGGTGCCGCCGTCCAGGAGGTTGGCCTCGCGTCGGTCCTGCCAGGCACCGGCGGCCATCATGCCGTGCAGCATGGTGGTGAGGTGGGCGGTGCCGTCCACGATCGCGGCGTCCACGACCTGACCCGCGCCGCCGGCGCGGACCCGGTGCAGGGCGGCCAGCACCCCCACCGCGAGGTAGAGGGAGCCGCCGGCGTAGTCGCCCAGCAGGTTGGCGGGGACGGCCGGACGGCCGTCGGCGGGCCCGATGACACCGAGCGCTCCGGTGATCGCGATGTAGTCGATGTCGTGGCCGGCCCGGTGGGCCAGCGGCCCCTCCTGACCCCAGCCGGTCATCCGGCCGTAGACCAGCCGGGGGTTGCGGGTCAGGCAGGCGTCGGGGCCCACGCCCAGGCGTTCGGCCACCCCGGGACGGTAGCCCTCCAGCAGCACGTCGGCGCGCTCGACCAGGTCGAGTACCCGCTCGGCGGCACCCTCCCGCTTGAGATCCAGCAGCACCGAGCGCTTGTTGCGGTTGGTGGTGTCCCACCGGGGGTCGATGTGCGGCCAGCCGCTGCCCGGGCGGTCGACCCGCACCACGTCGGCACCCAGATCGCCCAGGATCATCGCGGCGAAGGGGCCGGGGCCGATGCCGGCCAGCTCGACCACGCGCAGGCCCGCCAGGGGGCCACCCGCCGGTTGGGGGGCGTCGGTCCCCGGTACGGCGTCCGCCGTCGTTCCCCCGCCGGTGCCCGTGTCCATCGCTCTCCCCTGCCGTCCGGTTCCCGGTCGGCCGCCCGTTCGGGCATCCGACCGGCCACCCGTTGGGGCGGCCGTGACGGGTGATGATAGGAACATGTTCTCGTTGTGTCGAGAAAAGCGGGGATGTGCTCAGGGGGAGGACGCGAATGCCGGGATCACACCTCCGTCATCGGCGCCTTCCCCAGGAAGTGGAACTCCCCGCCCCGCACCTCGTACCAGTACGCCCCCTCGTCACCGGTCGCGAGCCGACCGTCGGCGGCGAAGGCGAGGGGCTTGGCCACCCCACGCAGTCGGGCCGAGCGCAGGCGGGTGAGCAGCGACTCGCGGTCCGGAGGCGTCCGCGTCCCCATTCGCCGCACCGTCTCCACCACCAGGCGGGCCGCGTCGTAGCCCTCGGCGGCCCAGGGGCCGGGTTCCTCCTCGAACCTCTTGCGGAACACGGTGGTGAACCCCACCGCCTCCGCCGCCCGGGCGGGGTCGATGCGCGGCGCGACCACCAGCCATCCCTCGGCGGCCTCCCCGGCCGCCCGCGGGAACTCCTCCCGCAGAGCCGCCTCGCCGGCGATCCGGGGGCCGGCGAACCCGGCGTCGGCCAGGGCGATCGCCAACGCGGCCACGGCCTCGGCGCGGCCGGCGTGCACCACCGCGTCGATGCCCGCGGCGAGCAGCCCCGCCGCCGTGCCGCCCGGATCGTCCGCGCCGACCGGCAGCACCCGCGGCACGGGGATGATCCGGTCACGGTCCAGGGCACCGGTGACGGCCCGCACCGCGATGCCACTGATCGGTTCGGCGGCCCGGTCGTCCACCAGACCCACCCGCCGCACCTCCGGGTCGCCGTGCAACCGGTGGACCACCGCCAACGCCTGGGCGGCGGTGTCGGGGCGGGCGTGCAGCAGCGTCCGGTACGCCGTGTCGTCCGCGGGGAACTCGGCCGGGGAGAGCGCCAGCAGGGGGAGACCCTCCCGGGTGTACCGCTCGGCGGCCGGACGTGCCGACACCTCCCCGGTGGGTCCGATCACCGCCCGCACCGCCGGGTCGGACCCCAACTCCAGGGCCACCTCCGCGGCCCGCTCCGGGTCACCACCGTCGTCGAGCACCCGTACGTCCACCGCGAAGGGGAGCCGGGTCAGGCCGGCGAACTCCTCCACCGCCAGCCGGACCCCCAGTTCCTGGGCGCGTCCCACCTCCGCGTCGGGTCCGGAGAGATCCGCGTGCACGCCGATGAGCAGGGTCTCCCCCGTCTCCGCCGAGGGGCCGCCGGAACGCGCGCGACCGGCGAACAGCACACCGACCCCACCGGCGGCGGCCGTGGCCGTCCCGGCCACCAGGAGCAGCAGGCCGCGCCGGGAGGTGCCGCGCCGCGCCGCGTCCGACCGATCGGTGTCCTTCCCGCGCCCCGGGCCGCCGGGCCGGTCCCCGGCTCCGGTGAAGGGCGGCCGGCCGGGGTCCGCGCCCGTGGCCTGCCCGGGATCACGGCTCCCACCGCGGGAGGTACCGTCGGCGCGGGCCGGTGGGGCGTCGGGGGGCGAGGCCGCGCGACGGCGGGCGATCAGGTCCACCACGTCCCCGGGCCACCGCACCCCGCCCGTCCCCCCGGGCCGGAGGCCGAGTTCCGCGTACAACTCCGTAGGGGTGGGTCGCAGATCGGGGTCCCGGTCCAGGCAGGCGCCGATGACCTCGAGCAGGCCGCGCGGGACGTCCGCGAGGTCCGGGGGTTCGGTGAGAATGCGTCGCCGCACCTCCCCGGCGGGCTCGGCCCCGAAGGGAAGCCGTCCGGTGACGGCATGGGTCAGCACGCATCCCAGGGCGAAGACGTCGACCGCCGGGCCGGGGCGGCCCTCGGGCTCCCCGGCCTGCTCGGGCGCCAGGCAGGACGGGGGCAGGATCAACGGCCCCGCACCGTACAGCGCGCCCGCCAGCCCCAGTCCGGTCAGCCGTGGGCCGTCGGGGGCCAGCAGCACCCGTGCGGGGGTCAGGCAGGCGTGCACCAGACCGGCCCGGTGCACCGTCTCCAGCGCCTCGGCCAGTCGCGCCCCCACCTCACGGCCGACATCCCGGGGCAGCGGCCCGCGTGCCGCCACCACCATCGCCAGATCGGGATCGGGCAGGTACGGCTCGGCCAGCCACACCAGTCGCGCGCCTATGTCGGCGGCCACCGGCGCCACCGCCCAACGGCTGACCACCCGCTGCGCCGCGGCGGTGCCCCGGGCGAAGGCGGAGCGGAACTCGGTGTGCGCGGACCACGGGTTCGGAACCACCCGGAGCGTCATCAGCACCCCGCCCGCCGAGCGGGCCAGGTAACAGGTGCCGGGGGGATCGGCGGGCAACCGCCCCAGCAGTCGGTGACCGGCCAGGTGGGTGGGAT
>NZ_VKHT01000333.1 GCF_014141535.1 Streptomyces alkaliphilus
GTGTTCACCTGGAGCGCTCGGGGGGCCCGGTGCAGGTGCGTCTGCCGCAGGTGGCGGAGGGCGAGCGGACGACCGACCCCGGCACCATCGCCGGCATCGCCGAGACGGCCCTGCCCGGTGTGGTCACCCTCTACGTGCGGGGCGGGGGGAGCGCGGGCACCGGTACCGGCTTCGTCCTCGACGACCGCGGTCACATCCTCACCAACGCCCACGTGGTGGGGCCGGCGGGCGGCTCCGGCCGCATCCGGGTCACCTTCAACAGCGGCGACACGGTGGACGCGGTCCTGGTCGGCGCGGACAGCGGCTACGACCTGGCCGTCGTGCGGGTGGACGGGGTGGCCGGACTGAGCCCGCTGCCGCTGGGCGACTCCGACGCGGTGCGGGTGGGCGACGCGGTGGTGGCCATCGGCTCGCCCTTCGACCTGGACGGGACCGTCACGGCGGGGATCATCAGTGCCGTGAACCGCCCGATCACCGCGGGTGGGGACGGTGACGGCACGGACGTCAGCTACGTCAACGCCCTGCAGACCGACGCCGCGATCAACCCCGGCAACTCGGGGGGCCCGCTGGTGGACACCGGTGGTCGGGTGATCGGCATCAACAGCGCCATCCGCACCCCCGAACTCGGCGTCGGCCCGGACGGCGGGTCCCGCGGCGGGAGCGTGGGACTGGGCTTCGCGATACCGGTCAACCAGGCCCACCGGGTGGCCGAGGAACTGATCAACACCGGGCGGGCCACCCACCCGGTGATCGGCGTCATGGTGGACATGGGCTTCGACGGTGTCGGTGCCCGGGTGGCCTCGCGATCCGACGACCCGGCGGTGGTGCCGGGCGGTCCGGGGGATCTCGCCGGGCTGGAGGAGGGCGATGTCATCATCGCCGTGGACGGTGAGCGGGTGCGCAGCGGGGACGAGTTGATCGTCCGGGTGCGTTCGCACCGGCCGGGCGACGTGCTGGAACTCACCGTGGAGCGCGGGGACGGGGAACTGGTCCTCCCGGTGACGCTGGGCACGGCCGGCGGCTGAGCGGGACGGGCACCGGTTCCGGCCCGCCCGGTCCGCCCCGGTCCGCCTTCCCCGGATGTGTCCGGGGCGTTCACCCCGTGGTGCCCCGGAGTGACTCCCCACCGCCGCCCGGGAGGGGTACCGTGGCGGGTGTGCCGTATCCGGCCGGGTGAGCGAGGGAATCCAGGGAGTCGCCAGTGTTCTTCGATATCGGGTCCCTCGAGTTCATCGCGCTCATCATCCTGGCCATCCTGATCTTCGGCCCCGACAAGCTGCCGAAGATGATCCAGGACCTGGCGGGCTTCCTGCGTCGGATGCGGGAGTTCTCCGACAACGCCAAACGGGACATCCGCGAGGAGTTGGGGCCGGAGTTCAAGGACTTCGAGTTCGAGGACCTCAACCCGCGCCGCTTCGCCCGCAAGCACCTGTTGGAGCGGGACGAACTGGGCCTGCGCGAGCTGCGCGACAGCGTGGACGTGCGCAAGGAGCTGACGGAGGTCTCCGACGCCGTCAACGGGCGCACCCCCGTGCCACGCAACGGTTCCGCGGGGGCCGCGGGTGCCGCCGCCGGCGCGGCGGCCGGTGGGGTCGTCTCGCTCGACAAGGCCGGCGACCCGCCGGCGCCGGGATCGGACGCCGGCCGGATGTCGTCCCCCGGCCGCTCCGACGAGGGCGGGCGGGGGGCTTCCCCCGAGCCGCCGCCGTTCGACTCCGACGCCACCTGAGCCCTTCCGGGGCCCGTCCCGGCCCCCTGCGAGCCCCGCCGGGGTTCGCGACGCGCCCGGCGCACGGGGTAACGGAGGATCCGGGGAGGGTTTCCGCTCGCGTGACCGCCCTCCGCCGGTGCCGACGGGGCCGTGACCTCCATCACCCCGGCGCATTCGGTCGCGCACGCGCCCCCTCATGCTCCCCTCGGCGCACCTCTCGGGTGCCTTTCGGTCACCCCATTCAGGGCATATGACCCTCTTGGCTCCCCGGTCGTGCCCGATGAGCGCGATACCGATGGCTATCCTCACGTGTGTCCGGGGTGTCACCCGGCCGCAGCCAAGGAGGAGGCGTCCGCGCATGGAGACCACACGTCGGGCCGAGCCACGGGGTACCGCGGAGGTGCCGGGGGAGCGTCCGGCGCCGGACGATTTCCTGCGGGCGGACTTCCCCTGGTACGGGCTGGACGACGCGTTCGTCGGCCCCCGGCGGCTTCTGCGCGTCGGCACCGCCGCCGACGGCTCGGTGGAACACGGCTCGCTGGTCCACGGTGACCGGCCCTCGGTGCTGCCCGAGCCCGGGTGCGAGGACCGGAGCTTCGCCGTGGTGGTGACGCTCCTGGCCCGGCCGGTGCGCACCAGCCCCGACGGCACCGGCCTGCTGGAGGCCACCTCCGTGTCCGCCGCCGCCTGGCTGGCCGGCTCGGGCCTGCTCTCGTGCACCTGGCCCGGCCGGATGGAGCGCGCCCTGCGCCAGGACTGGCTGGAGCAGCAGACCGCCCTGGCCTGGGACCTCGCCGACCATCTGGACGGCGGCGGCTGGGCCTCCCTGACCCTGCCCGTGGACGGCAGCACCCGGGAGTTCCGCTACCGGGAGTCCGAGTACGGATGGGTGCTCGCGGGGACCACCGAACACGGTGTCCACCTGGGCGCGTACGGGCGTGGGATGAGCGCCTACGGCCTCGGCTTCTCCGTCGTGGACGACGTGGCGGCCCGCTACGCCTGACGGCCCGCTACGCCTGACGGGCCGGAACGCGCCGGGGCACCGCGTTCCGGCCGGGGCGGCCGGAACGCGGTCGGGACCCGGTCAGAACTTGTTGCGGGGGGTGATCCCCAGGGACATCCCGGCCAGACCGCGCTGCCGGCCGCCCAGCTTCGAGGCGATCGAGTGGATCGCCTTCCCCGCGGCCGAGTCCGGGTCGGAGAGCACCACGGGCTTGCCCTCGTCACCGCCCTCGCGCAGCCGCAGGTCGATCGGGATGGTGCCGAGCACCGGCACCTCCGCGCCGGTCGCCCGGGTCAGCCCCTCGGCCACCCGTTCGCCGCCACCGCTGCCGAAGACGTCCAGCATCTCGTCGCAGTGCGGGCAGGGCAGACCGGACATGTTCTCCACCACCCCGACGATCTTCTGGTGGGTCTGCACCGCGATGGCGCCGGCCCGCTCCGCGACCTCGGCGGCGGCCTGCTGCGGGGTGGTCACCACCAGGATCTCGGCGTTCGGGACCAGCTGGGCCACCGAGATGGCGATGTCACCGGTACCGGGCGGCAGGTCCAGCAGGAGCACGTCCAGGTCGCCCCAGTAGACGTCGGCGAGGAACTGCTGCAGCGCGCGGTGCAGCATCGGTCCGCGCCAGACCACCGGGGCATTGCCCGGGGTGAACATTCCGATGGAGATGACCTTCACGCCGTGCGCCGAGGGCGGCATGATCATGTTCTCCACCTGGGTGGGTCGGCCGTCGGTCCCCAGCATCCGGGGCACCGAGTGGCCGTAGATGTCGGCGTCGACCACGCCGACCTTCAGCCCGTCGGCGGCCATCGCCGCCGCCAGGTTGACCGTGACGGAGGACTTGCCGACGCCACCCTTGCCGGAGGCCACGCAGTAGACCCGGGTCAGCGAGTCGGGACGGGCGAAGGGCACCTCGCGCTCGGCCTGGCCGCCGCGCAGCGCGGTCGCCAGCTCCCTGCGCTGCTCCTCGCTCATGACGTCCAGCTCGACCGCGACGTCGGTGACGCCGGGGACCGCCCGGACCGCCTCGGAGACCCGGGTCACGATGGTCTCCCGCATCGGGCAGCCGGAGACGGTCAGGTACACGCCGACGTGTACGGCACCGTCCTCGGCGATCTCCACCGACTTGACCATCCCCAGGTCGGTGATGGGTCGGTGGATCTCCGGGTCGTCCACCGTCGCCAGGGCGGAGCGCACCGCCTCCTCGGACGGTACGGTCTGCGGCGTTGCGGGGGTGTCGGTAGCCATGTACCCGATGGTACGGCTCCGGGCGGAAGCCCCGGTACCGGCCCGCGTCGTCCGGTGACGGGGCGGGGTACGCTGCCGCTCGCACGCCGTCTCACCACCGGCCGGACCGTCCGCCGTGCCCGGAACCGATCACCGGAGGGCGATACGCGAGCACTCGTGATCGAAGGGGAACGCAACGTGCTCGGGATGCGTCCATCACAGGACCGACCGAGGGACCCGAGGGAGAGGCAGACCCGGTGACCGCAGGAGTCCGCAACTGGCGCACCGCCCTGTCGGGGGCCGTCTGCGCCGCCGTCGTGCTGACGGGCGGCGCCCTCTCGGGCTGCGGGGGCCCGCCCCCCGAGCCCGAGGAGGAGGGCAACGACCTCGCAGCACAGCCCGCCGAGGTCATCGAGGAACGCGCCATGGAGGCCGCCCTCGGGGCCGACGCGGTGCGTCTGACCGGCGACATCATCACCGACGGGCGCAAGTTCCGCATCGACATGCGCCTCGGTCCGGACGGCGGCATCGGCGAGGTCTCCACGCAGGGGATGAACTTCGAGCTCCTGCGGGTGGGCGAGGACCTCTTCCTCAAGGCCGACGGCGCCTTCTGGCGACACCAGTGGGAGGACGGCGACGAGGAGGCCGAGGCGGGCATCGACCCCTCCGGCACCCTGGAGGGCCGGTACGTCAAGGTCGCCCCCGACGATCCCGTCTACGGGACGCTGAGCGGCTTCACCGAGAAGAACACCATGATCCCGCTGTTGATCACCATGGAGGGGGAGCGGAGCACCGGCGAGCGCGGGGAGGTCGACGGGATCGAGACGATCGGTGTCCTGGCCGGGGAGGGCGCCGGCGGCGTCCTCGACGTGGCGCTGGTCGGCGACCCCTACCCCCTGCGTTTCGCCCGGGCCGGGGAGGCGGGGCAGCTCTCGCTCCTCGACTGGGATCAGGAGTTCACCCTCCGCGCCCCCAGGGAGGAGGACATCCTCGACTACGGGGACAAGATGATCCTTCCCACCGAGGAGGAGTCGGGGACCGGGGA
>NZ_VKHT01000334.1 GCF_014141535.1 Streptomyces alkaliphilus
GCCGCCCGCCGTCCCCGCCGCGCTCCACCGGGACCGGGAACACCCCGTCGGCGGCGTACGGCACCGGCGCGGCCCCGGCCGGCGCCCGGCGCGGCAGGTCCTCCAGAACCGCCCGCAGCTCATCGGGACGCCGCGCGCCCAGAACCACCTCCATGCGACGCAGGAAGGTGTCGTGCGATACCCGCCCCTGCGCCGCGCCCTCCCGCAACAGCGCCAGCGCGTACTCCCGTTCGGCGTCGGAGACCCGGGGTGGCGGCGGGCCGGCTTCGAGGGAGTTCATGGTCCGTCATTCTCCCGACGCTCGCGGCCGGTGTCCAGATCGTCGCCGGTCAGCGCGATGCGGGTGATTCGCGAACGGTTCCCGACGAATTCCCGGGGATACCGGCGGATTCGGCCGATCCGGCGTTTCCCGCCGGCCACGCCCCCCTTTCCGGCCCCGTCCGGCGCGGCGGTGTGGCGCGCGGGCCGGCCCACCGCGACCATGGGTGACCATGCGGAGCGAGTGGTTCGAGGTGTGGGCGCCGGAGGCGAAGCGGGTCGAGCTGCACCTGCGCGACCGACGGGTGCCGATGACCCGACACGATCCCGAGCCGGCCGACGGGCCGGGCGGTGGGTGGTGGCGGGTCGAGGCGCCGGCCGCGCCCGGCGACCGCTACGGCTTCTCGCTCGACGAGGGCCCGGTGCGCCCGGACCCGCGGGCCCGCCGTCTGCCGGAGGGTCCGGGGAAACCGGGGGCCGTGATCGACGACCCGGCCCGGTGGACCTGGCACCACCCGTGGAAGGGCCGGGACCTGCCCGGCGCGGTGCTGTACGAGCTGCACGTCGGGACCTTCACCGACGCCGGCACCTTCGACGCCGCCGTCGAGCACCTCCCCGAACTCGCGGAACTGGGCATCACCCACGTTCAGTTGATGCCGGTGTGCTCCTTTCCCGGCCGGCACGGCTGGGGGTACGACGGGGTGGCGCCGTGGGCGGTGCACGAACCCTACGGCGGCCCGGACGGCCTGCGCCGCCTGGTGGACGCCGCCCACGGCCACGGGCTGGGCGTGGTGCTGGACGTGGTCCACAACCACCTCGGTCCGTGGGGCAACTTCCTCGCCGAGTTCGGCCCGTACTTCACCGACCGCTACCACACCCCGTGGGGTTGGGCGATCAACCTGGACGGCCCCGGGTCCGACGAGGTCCGCGACCACTTCATCGGCAGCGCCCTCGCCTTCCTGCGCGATTACCGGCTGGACGGCCTGCGGTTGGACGCCGTACACGCCCTGGCCGACAACCGCGCCGAACACTTCCTCGCCGAACTCTCCCGTCGGGTCGACGATTTGTCCGCCGAGCTGGGCCGTCCGCTGTTCCTGATCGCGGAGTCCGACCGCAACGACCCGGCGACCGTCACCCCCCGCGCGGCCGGTGGATTGGGACTGGACGGGCAGTGGAACGACGACTTCCACCATGCCCTGCACACCGCTCTGACCGGCGAGGGCCAGGGGTACTACGCCGACTTCGCCCGCACCCCGATCGCCGCGCTGGCGACCACCCTGACCGACGGGTTCCTGCACGCCGGTGGGTGGTCCTCCTTCCGGGGACGCCGGCACGGGGCGCCCCTGGACCGCGAGGCGGTACCGGGATACCGGCTGGTGGGGTACTCCCAGACGCACGACCAGATCGGCAACCGCGCGCAGGGCGACCGTCTGGCCGCGTCCCTCACCGACGCCCAACTGGCCTGCGGGGCGGCCCTGGTGCTGTGCGGGCCGATGACCCCGATGCTGTTCATGGGTGAGGAGTGGGGCGCCCGCACCCCTTGGCAGTACTTCACCGACCACCCCGACCCCGACCTGGCGGAGGCGGTGCGCACCGGCCGGCGGCGGGAGTTCGCCTCGCACGGCTGGACCGAGTCCGAGATCCCCGACCCGCAGGACCCGGCCACCCGGGACCGCTCCTGCCTGCGCCGTCCCGGGCGGCCGGAGGAGGAGTGGCTGCTCGGCTGGTATCGGAGACTGTTGGCGCTGCGGCACGAGCACCTGCCGGCGGACCGGCCGCTGGCGGCGGTCTCCGTGGAGTACGACGAGGCGGCGCGGTGGCTGGTGCTGCGCAACCCGCCCCTGACGGTGGCGGTCAACCTCTCCGCGGAGGGTGCCCGGGTGCCGCTGCCGGAGCCGGCCGGGGGGACGGGGGCGCCGCGCGTGCTCGCCGCGACCTTCGGGGACATCACGGTCCCGGCGCCGGGGACCCCGCTCGCACTCCCGCCGTACTCGGCCGTCGTTCTGGGCACGAACTGACCGCGCGCACGCCCGCCCCCTCGGGGGCGGGGGACGGAGGGGCCACCTTGACGAACGCGACCGAGCCGCCGGAGCCGCCGGACACGGTCACCGGGGCGGCCACCGACGAGGACGGGCGCACGCAGAAGGAACGGATGCTCGCGGGGGATTGGTACCTCGCCGACGATCCGGAGATCGCCGCCGGCCTGCGGCACGGCGCCGAGGTGTGCGACCGGTTCAACTCCTCCCCCGCCGACGACCCCACCGGGCGGCGGGCCCTGCTCGCCGAACTGCTCGGCGGGCTGGGCCGGGACGTGGAGATCCGGCCGCCGCTGCGGGTGGACTTCGGTCGGTACGTCACCGTCGGCCGGGGCACCTTCGTCAACTTCGGCGCCGTGTTCCTGGACGTCGCGCCGATCGCCATCGGCGAGGACGTGCAGATCGGCCCCAATGTCCAACTGCTCACCCCGATCCATCCGTTGGACGCCGAGCTCCGACGGGCGAAGTGGGAGGCCGCACGGCCGATCACCATCGGGGACAACGTCTGGCTGGGCGGCGGGGTCATCGTCTGCCCCGGCGTGACCATCGGGGAGAACACGGTGGTCGGCGCCGGCGCGGTCGTCACCCGCGACCTGCCGGCGAACGTCCTCGCCGTCGGCAACCCCGCCCGCGTCATCCGGGAGTTGTAGTCCTCCGGGGTGACCTCGCCATCCGGCCGGCCCCCGGGCCGGCGGGTCCGGGGACGCTCGCGACGGGGAACACCGCCCGTGGAGGACGGGCTCGGCCCCGCTCGGGAGCCGGCGGATCAACGGGGTCCGGCTTCATTCCGTCGCCGACCCCGGCTCGGCGACGGAATGAAGCCGACCTTCGAGGACGGTGACCGCGCGCCCCGACAGACGCACACGGTCACCGTGCACCTCGGTGTGCACCGAGCCGCCGCGCGCGGAGGCCTGCAGACCCGTGAGTCCGTCCCGCCCCAGGCGCGTTGACCAGTACGGCGCGAGTGCGGTGTGGGCGCTGCCCGTGACCGGGTCCTCGGGGATTCCGTCGGCCGGGGAGAAGTAGCGCGAGACGAAATCGTATCCCCGGCCCGGGCCGGTGGCCGGGGCCGTGATGATCACCCCGCGGAACCCGTTGCGTCGGGTGAGTTCGGCGAGCGCCCGGAGGTCGGGCGAGGCGGCCCGCACCCCGGCTTCGTCGGGGAGGACCACGAGCAGATCGCCGAGGGTTCCGGTGGTGAAGGTCGCCTCGGGTGTGGCACCCAACGCCCGTGCCAGGTCACCCGGTGCGGGAACGGCGGTGCCGGGGGCGGCGGGGAAGTCCAGGGTGACGCTCCCGTCCCGGTGGGCGTGGGTGGTGAGGAGGCCGTGGTATCGACTGGCGAAGCGCACGGTGCCGTCGACTCCCCTCGATGTGCGCAGAACATGGGCCGTGGCCAGGGTGGCATGGCCGCACAGCTTCTCCTCGACGACCGGGGTGAACCAACGGATGGCCCAGTCGGCTTCGCCATCCGGGGGGAGCGGGAGCGCGAAGGCCGTCTCGGAGAGGTTCAGCTCCGCCGCGAGCCGTTGCATCCAGGTGGCATCGGGCCAATCGCCGGAGTCGAGTGGACAAACGGCCGCCGGATTTCCGGCGAAGGGCCGATCGGTGAAGGCATCAACGACATGTATCCGCATGGTCACATGCTGCGGGGTCCAATCCCGGTACGGAAAGAGCCAATGGTGGAGTATTGGCATTCCCGTGTTCGCCGGTGGCATGGGCACCGGAGGCCCCGTCGGGCCCGGATGGGCGGCCACGGAACCGCTTCCCACGGAGAGTGCGGCCCCCGGCCGCCGGGGGAGGGGACGACCACGACCGTCGCCCCTCCCCCGGCGGCCGGGGGCCGAGTCGGTCAGGCCGGGAGGCGGCGCAGCCGCAGGGTGGTGTCGGTGTACTCCACGACCCTCCCGTCGGGCATGGTGCGGGTGCGCTCCTCCTCCTCGCAGCGCCGCACCTCCCACTCCCCCTCAGGCAGGTCGAGGGACTCCAGCACCTGGCGGGAGGTCGGCAGCTCCGTGGCGTGGGGCCCGTGGTTCCCCGCGTCGCCCTCCTCCCCGTGATCGCCGTGCCGGCCCCCGCCGGGCGCCTCGACGTGCCCCACGATCAACAGGGTCCCGCCCGGGGCCACGGCCGCGACGGCCCGGCGCAGGATCCGCTCCCTCGGCAGCTCGGTCCACGAGTGCAGGAAGTGCGAGCTGACCAGGTCCCAGGTGCCCTCGGGGAAGGTCTCCGCGAGGTCGTGCCACTGCCAGTCGATCCGGTCCGCGACACCCTCCTCCTCGGCGTGCGCGGCGCCGCGTTCGAGGGCGACGCGGGAGACGTCCACTGCGGTGACACGGCGTCCCCCGCGCGCCAGCCAGATGGCGTCGGCCCCCTCACCGCAGCCCAGGTCCAGGGCGGTGCCGGGACCGGGCTCGGGGAACTCCCGCACCAGGGCGGGGTTGGGGCTGCCGCTCCATTTGCGCTCGTTCTCGCGGTAGAGGTCGTCCCATTCCTCGGCGGCGGTGCGGGACTCGGCGGCCTCGGCGTGGTCGGCGTGACGGGTGTGGTCGGCGTGACGAGTGTGGTCGGCGTGACGGATGTGGTCGGCGTGACGGGTGTGGTCGGCGTGGGCGGTGTCGGTCACGGAACGGCTCCTTCGGGGCGCGGAATCCGGTGGGTTCGGGGCACGGGGAGGGAC
>NZ_VKHT01000335.1 GCF_014141535.1 Streptomyces alkaliphilus
CTCCACCACCAGGCGGTCCCCCTCGACGCGGGAGCGCCACGCCCCGCACCCGACGGTGCCATCCGGTCCGATCGTCACCGCCGGATGGGGCACCAGCAGTCCCCGCAGATCCTCCGCGACATACGTCGGTCGATGCTCCGGGTCCGCCGCCACCAACCCGGCCGCATCGGTCACCCCCGTCATGACCAGCAACGAGTCCACCCCGCCACGCCGGGCCCCCTCGATGTCGGTGTCGAGCCGGTCCCCCACCACCAGCGGCCGGCGGGCACCGGTGCGCAGGATCGTCTCCCGGTGCATCGGGGGCAGCGGCTTCCCCGCCGCCGTCGGTCGCCGGGCGCCACCCGACGCGATGCGCACCACCTCCACGGCCGCCCCGTTGCCCGGTGCCACACCGCGCGGAGTGGGGATCGTGGCATCCAGGTTGGAGGCGAACCACGGCACTCCCCGATTGACCGCGAGCGCCGCCTCCACCAACCGTCCCCAGGGCATTTCGGGGCCTCCGTACCCCTGAACCACCGCCGCGGGGTCCTCGTCAGCCGATTCCACCGGCACCAGACCGCGTTCGCGCAACGCCACCCGCAGCCCCTCCCCGCCGGCGCACAGCACCCTCGCGCCCGCCGGCACCGCCTCGGCGATCAGCCGGGCCACCGCTTGGGCCGAGGTGACCACCTCCTCCGGCTCGGCGGCCACACCCAAACGGGTGAGATGGTCCGCCACGGTCGCGGGGGTGCGGGAGGCGTTGTTGGTGACGTATGCCGAGGCCATCCCCTCCGCCCGGGCCACCGCCAGCGCCTCCACCGCATGCGGCACCGCCTCACCACCGGTGTAGACGACCCCGTCCAGATCCAGCAGGGCCGTGTCATATCTCCGGTGCAGGGCGATCCCGCTGCCGGACAGGGGACGGGAGACCACTCCCCCACCGGTGTCCCCGGTTCCCGTGATGCCCTCTTCCCCGTCCCGCGTCACCGCATCCACTCCGTTCCCCTGTCTTCCGCCGCCGGGCCCGACCACGGGCCCGGCCCCCGATCATCGCGCACCCCGCCGGCCGGGGCCCGGCGTCCCCCCTTCGATGGCCGCCCCGGGGCCGGACATACCATGCGGGGATGCATATCGACGGTCTCCACCCGGCTCCGTTCCGCGCCCTCCGCTACGCGCCGGGCCGGGTGAGCGGGGTGGCCGCCGTGACCTCCCCTCCCTATGACGTCGTGGTGCGCCCCGACGGCCTGCGTCAACTCCGGTCCTCCGAACCCCACAACATCGTCCATCTCACGCTGCCCGGCAACGGTGGACACGGGGAGGGGCCCGCCCGGGCCCGTGCCACCCTGCGCGAATGGCTGCGCGACGGCGTCCTGCTGCGGGACCCCGAGCCCGCTCTCTACGTCTACGAGCAACAGGGGCACGGTCGCTCCCAAAGGGGTGTGATCGCCACCGTGCCGGTCACGGACCCCGAGGCGGGTGTGGTGCTGCCGCACGAGGACGTCATGTCCGAGGTGGTCACCGAGCGGGCCGCCCTCCTGCGCGCCACCGGGACCGATCTGGAGCCTCTTCTGCTGACCTATCCCGGCGAGCCCGGACCGGAGGCACCCGGCGGACCCACCGCGGCCGTCATCGACCGGGCCGTGGCGAGCCCCCCGTTGACGGACATCCGCACCGACGACGGGATGCGACACCGACTGTGGGCGCTCACCGAACCCGCGGATCACGCCCGGATCCGCGCGGACCTCTCACGTTGTCGGGCCCTGATCGCCGACGGCCACCACCGCTGGGCCGCCTACCGGCGTCTGCGCGACGAGACCCCGCCCCGGGTGGGGAGTACCACGGACTCCCCCCGCCGGTGGGGTCTGGTGCTCCTGGTGGATTCCACCCGCCATCCTCTGGAGGTACGGGCGATCCACCGGGTGCTGCCCGACCTTCCGATCGACCGGGCACTCGCATCGGCGGGAGCGGCCTTCCGCACCGCACCGGCCCTGCCCCTGAGCGAGGCGATGGCCCTGCTGCTGGACGCCCCGGGTCCGGCCCTCGTACTGTCCGACGGCCGACCGGCCGGGAGCACGGCGGAGCCCACCGCCCATCTGGTGGATCGCCCGGCACCGGAGGTGCTCGCCACCCGCGTTCCCGGGGATCGACCCGAGGCGTGGCGCCTGCTCGACGCCACCGTCCTGCACGAGGTGCTGCTCCCGGTGGTGTGGAAAGTACCGGACTCCGCCGAGAGCATCCGCTACCTCCACGATCAGGACAGCGCCCTGGCCGCGGCTGCCCGTGCCGGGGGCACGGCGGTGCTGATGCGGCCGGTGGCCGAGCGAACCGTGCGGGAACTCGCCGAACAGGGCGTCACGATGCCCCGGAAGTCCACCTCTTTCGGCCCCAAACCCGCCACCGGTCTGGTGCTGCGTCCGCTGTGGGCGGAAGGCTGAGAGCGGCCCGGCTGCGACATTCGGAAGGTGCGGGCCCCCGAACCCCATCGGAAACGGCCCCGGGGGCGAAACCGTGATGGTTCCGCCCCCGGGGCCGTGGTCATGGGGGTGAGAGGCCCCCGGCTTCGCCGTCACCGGCGGTCATTCCCGACCGGTCTCCAGAGGTCCGGCCGTCCGGTCCGTGGGGGCGGCCCGATAGTCGGGCTCGTCGGTGAGGTCGTCCAACTCATCCGGATCGTCCACCCCGCCGGAGACGGAGCGTTCCCCCTCAGGGGCCCGGTCACGGCTCCGCTCCGGGACGCCGGATCGCGCGGTCGGGACGTCCCCGGCGTCCTCGAGACCGATCCCCGAATTCTCGGCCGCGGCGAGTTCCGCCTCCTCGGCCTCGGGATCCAGCGCGTCGGTGAACTCCACTCCGTCCAACTCCGCGAGCCTGTCGGAGGCATCGGTGACGCCGTTCTGGTCGGCCTCCACAGCCTTGGCGAACCATTCGCGGGCCTCCGCCTCCCGGTCCACCGCCAACAACGCGTCCGCATAGGCGTAACGGAGACGGGCCGCCCACGGCTGCACGGCCTTGGAGGCCAGCTCGGGACTCTGCAGCGTCACGACCGCCGCCTCGTTCTGCCCCATGTCACGACGGGCTCCCGCGGCGACCAGACGCATCTCGACCTGGCCGGCCTTGTCGAGCTTGCCGACCTCCGGTTCACCGGCCATGGCCAGGGCTCGCTCCGGGCGACCCAGTCCACGCTCGCAGTCGGCCATGACGGGCCAGAGGTGCGGCGAACCCGTCATCCGACGGGCGGCCCGGAATTCCGCCAGTGCCTCCGCGTACTTGGCGACCCCGTAGGAGGCGAAGCCGGCGGCCTCCCGAACGGCGGCCACCCGCGACGCGAGACGCAGGGCCACCCTGGAGTACCCGTAGGCGGCCTCGGGGTCCTCGTCCAGCAGACGGGCCACCATCACGAGGTTCCGAGCCACGTCCTCGGCCAGCGTCTTGGGCAGGCTCATCAGCTCCTGACGTACGTCACGGTCGACCTCCTCGCCCGTGACGTCATCGGGGATGGGAAGACGACGCACAGGCTCCCGGTCCCGCCCCGTTTCCCGACGATCGTCTTCTCCGCGCCGGCCGTAACCGCCGGACCCACCGGAGCGATGGCCGGCTCGACCACCGCGGTCCCCTCCGAAACGGCGGTCGCGGTCGTCGCGCCCGCGCCCCGCGGGACGACGTCCGTCACGGTCATCACGGCGCTCGTCACGCCCGTGGGGACGGTTCTCACGGTAGGGAGGTCGCCCACCCCGGTCACGGTCACGATCACCGGAGAACGAACGCCGCTCACCCTCATCACGCCGGAACCCACCCGGACGATCATCACGCCGGTCATCGCGCCGGAACCCACCCGGACGATCATCACGCCGGTCATCGCGCCGGAACCCACCCGGACGATCATCACGGCGCTCGTCACGCCCGTGGGGACGGTTCTCACGGTAGGGAGGTCGCCCACCCCGGTCACGGTCACGATCACCGGAGAACGAACGCCGCTCACCCTCATCACGCCGGAAACCACCGGGACGATCATCACGCCGGTCATCGCGCCGGAACCCACCCGGACGATCATCACGCCGGTCATCGCGACGGAACCCACCCGGACGATCATCACGACGCTCGTCACGCCCGTGGGGACGGTTCTCACGGTAGGGAGGTCGCCCACCCCGGTCACGGTCACGATCACCGGAGAACGAACGCCGCTCACCCTCATCACGCCGGAAACCACCCGGACGATCATCACGCCGGTCATCACGACGGAACCCACCCGGACGATCATCACGGAACCGCGCTCGGCGCTCTCCATCTCGTTCGACTCGCCCACGACTGGAGCCCGAGAATCCTCGGTCGTCTCCACGGTCGGTGCGCCTGTCACGCCGGTCGTCACGGTCGTTCCGACCGCCGCGGCCGCGGAAGTCCCCGCCCCCACCCCGGAATCCGCTGCTGTTCCGGTCGCTTGTATCCCGCTTCTCCGATGCGCTCTCAAAAGAGTCGGACATGAGAGATGACTCCTGTCAGGAATTGGTGCGTGGAGCCTCTCTCCGGGTTCACTGGACCACGTGACACCACACACATATGAAAAACGAAAAAACCCCGGCTCCCGGCTGTACGCCGGGAACCGGGGTTCCCTTCACAGATTGTTCGGCGGCGACCTACTCTCCCACACGGTCCCCCATGCAGTACCATCGGCGCAGAAAGGCTTAGCTTCCGGGTTCGGAATGTAACCGGGCGTTTCCCCTTCGCCATGACCACCGAAACTCTTTCGGATATCTCGTCCCGACACGGGACGATCAACCAAAACAGCAACTGGCGAACAAGCACACTTTTCAGTTGAGCACTGGTTCCACCGGAAACTGGTTGTTATCCGGGAACCACACAGTGGACGCGAGCACCTGAGGACAAGCCCTCGGCTTATTAGTACCGGTCAACTCCACCCCTCACAGGGCTTCCATCTCCGGCCTATCAACCCCGTCGTCTACAGGGAGCCTTACCCCATCAAA
>NZ_VKHT01000336.1 GCF_014141535.1 Streptomyces alkaliphilus
CGTCCCGCGTCCGTGCCCCAGGGCATCGGCTCCGCCCCCGCCGGTGCCCCGTCGCCGCTCCGCGCACTTTTTCGGGCTAACCCGCGGATCCCCGGGTAGCCGAGCGGGCATCACGCCGCGCCGGGGGGCGGAAGCCACCGGGCCACGACACCCGGGGGCGGTCCCCGGCGTTCCTTCCGGGGCGACGTGATGTGTAATAAAAGGCACAAAAAGGACGAATAGGGCGTCCGGGGATCGTGAGCCGAGGACCGTGGCCGGTCGGCGGGTCCGGTCCGGCGGAGCGCGGAACCCGGACGGGGAGCGCCGGCGAGGCGGACGAGGAGGTCTGACCCATGGCCGAGACATCCGGCACGACCGGAGGAGACGAAACGGCGGCCACGCCATGACCGCCCCCACCCCGGGCGGCCCCGGCCGCCCCCGACACGCACCGCGCGGGGGCGCTCCCCGCGCCCGGCGACGCGGCCTCGCGGCGGCGGGCGCCGGCCTGCTGGCCGCCTCGCTGATCGCCGGCTGCGGCACCGAGGAGGGGCCCACCGAGGTGAACCTCTACCTCTCCCCGGAGGAGAGCCTCCCCGACGTGGTCGCACGCTGCAACGAGGAGGCCGACGGCCGCTACCGCATCGTCTACAACCAGCTGCCGCGCGATGCCGACGGCCAGCGCGAGCAGATGGTGCGCCGGCTCGCCGCCGAGGACACCGGCCTGGACGTCCTGGGCCTGGACGTCACCTGGATCCCCGAGTTCGCCGAGGCCGGCTGGATCGAGGAGTGGACCGGGGAAAACCGCGAGGAGGCCGTCCGCGACGTGCTCCCCGGGCCGCTGGAGACGGCGATCTGGGACGACAAGGTCTACGGCGCCCCGAAGAACACCAACATCCAGTTGATGTGGTACGACGAGCGGATCACCCCCGAGCCGCCCGCCACCTGGTCGGAGCTGATCGAGACCGCCGAGCGGCTGCGCGAGGAGGGCGAACCGTACCGGGTGCTGTTCACCGGTGCCCAGTACGAGGGCCTGGTGGTCTTCTTCAACAGCCTGGTCGCCTCCACCGGCGGTCAACTGCTCTCCGAGGACGGCACCGAGGCGGTCGTCGACGAGGGCGTGGTCGAGGCGCTGGAGATCCTGCGCGACCTGGCCACTTCCGGCATCACCAGCCCCTCGCTGTCCAACCAGCAGGAGGACGAGATCCGGCTCGCCTTCCAGGGCGGCGGCGGGGCCTTCCAGTTCAACTGGCCCTTCGTCTACGCCTCCTACGCCCAGGAGCGCCCGGATGACCTGGAGCACATCAGGTGGGCCCGCTACCCCACCGTGGAGGAGGGGGACGAGAGCCGGGCGACGGCCGGTGGCTACAACCTGGCCGTGAGCAGCTACTCCGAGCACAAGCCGGAGGCGTTCGAGGCGGCCCTGTGCCTGCGCAGCGCCGAGAGCCAGAAGTACCAGGCTCTGCTCTCCGGCCTGCCGCCGAGCATCGAGACCGTCTACGACGACGAGACGCCGCTGGACCCCGACCGGCCGGCCGACCCGGAGACCAACCCGACGATGGCCGACGAGTACCCGCCCAGGGAGACCATCCGCGAGGCCCTGGCGGAGGCGGCGGTCCGGCCGCTCACCCCCGTCTACCAGAACCTCTCCACCGTCACCGCCAAGATCCTCTCGCCGCCGTCGGCCATCGACCCCGAGGCCACCGCCGACGAACTGCGCGAGGAACTCGACGCCGCGCTGCAATCCCAGGGGGTGCTCCCGTGACCACGACCGAACCCGATCGGGCCGCGACGCGGCCCGGCTCCGGCCGGCACGCCGGCGAGCCCCGCAGGGAGGACACCACCCCCGCCGCCGCCGGAACCGGCGGCGGGGGCGGCGGCTCCCGCCCCGTCGACCCGGGCGGCAACGGCGACAACGGCGGCCGGGCCGCCATGAGCGAGGGCAAGCGCGCCGAACGGCGACTGGGCTGGCTGCTGTGCGCGCCGGCCGCGCTGGTGATGGTCGCCGTCACCGGCTGGCCGATCATCTACTCCGTCTGGCTCTCCCTGCACCGCTACGACCTGCGGCTGCCGGACCAGCAGGAGTTCATCGGCCTGGAGAACTACATCGTCGTCCTCACCAACTCCTATTGGTGGACCGCGTTCTGGGTGACGACGCTCATCACGGTGATCTCGGTCGCCATCGAGTTGGTGCTGGGCATGGCGCTGGCCCTGGTCATGCACCGCACACTGGTCGCCCGCAACCTGGTGCGGACGGTGACGCTCATCCCCTACGGCATCGTGACGGTCGTCGCCGCCTTCTCCTGGTTCTACGCCTGGACACCCGATACCGGCTATCTCGCCGGAACCTTCGCCCCCGACGGGGCGCCATTGACCGACCGGGCAGCGTCCATCGCGATCATCATCCTGGCCGAGGTCTGGAAGACCACCCCGTTCATGGCCCTGCTGCTGCTGGCGGGTCTGGCCCTGGTGCCGGACGACCTGACCAAGGCTGCGGCGATGGACGGCGCCGGCCCCTGGCAGCGGCTGTGGAAGGTCATCATCCCGGTGATGAAGCCGGCCATCCTGGTGGCGCTGCTGTTCCGCACCCTGGACGCCTTCCGGATCTTCGACAACATCTTCGTGCTCACCGGCGGCGCCAACGACACCTCGTCGGTCTCGATGATCACCTACAACAACCTCATCCGGGGCCTGAACCTCGGCATCGGCTCCGCCATGTCGGTGCTGATCTTCATCTCGGTGGCGATCATCGCGTTCCTGTTCGTGAAGTTGTTCGGAGCCGCCGCGCCCGGCAGCACCAGGGAAGGGGGCCGCTGATGGCCGCGACGACCGCGCCCGGGACCGCCGCTCCCGCCACCCGGGGGAACGACAAGGGGATGCACGACGCCCGTCGCCGACTGAGCTGGTCGGTGATCAACCTGCTGGTGGTCGTCTACGCGCTGGTGCCGGTGCTGTGGATCGTGTCGCTGTCCTTCAAGACCGGCGACACCATCAACGACGGCAACTTCATCCCGCGCTCCTGGACGATGGACAACTACGCGGAGATCTTCTCCACCGGCATCTTCACCAGGGCGCTGATCAACTCGATCGGCATCGCGCTGATCTCCACCTTCATCGCGGTGTCCCTGGCGGTGATGGCCGCCTACGCCATCGCCCGGCTGGACTTCCCCGGCAAGCGGGCCCTGATCGGCGTCTCGCTGCTGATCGCGATGTTCCCGCAGATCTCCCTGGTCACCCCGCTGTTCAACATCGAGCGGGAACTCGGTCTCTTCGACACCTGGCCCGGCCTGATCCTGCCGTACATCACCTTCGCGCTGCCGCTGGCGATCTACACCCTCTCGGCGTTCTTCCGGGAGATCCCGTGGGAGCTGGAGAAGGCGGCGAAGATGGACGGCGCGACCCCGATCCAGGCGTTCCGGCGGGTCATCGTCCCGCTGGCCGCCCCCGGCGTGGTCACCAGCGCGATCCTGGTGTTCATCTTCTGCTGGAACGACTTCCTCTTCGCGATCTCGCTGACCGCCTCGGAGTCCGCGCGGACCGTTCCGGCGGCGCTGGCGTTCTTCACCGGTGCCTCGCAGTTCGAGGATCCCACCGGCACGATCTCGGCCGCGGCCGTGGTCATCACCATTCCGATCGTCATCTTCGTCCTGCTCTTCCAGCGTCGCATCGTCGCCGGACTGACCTCCGGCGCGGTGAAGGGCTGACGGGACCGACACACATACACACGAGCACTCGCGCGAGAACCCGGGGATCACAGGGAGCAGGGGAGAAACCGACCATGGCCGAGATCGTTCTGGACCAGGTGTCCAAGCGCTACCCGGACGGCGCGCTCGCGGTGTCCGAGGTGAATCTGACCGTCGCCGACGGCGAGTTCATCATCCTCGTCGGCCCGTCCGGATGCGGGAAGTCCACCACCCTCAACATGGTGGCCGGGCTGGAGGACATCACCTCCGGCGAACTGCGCATCGACGGCGAACGCATGAACGAGCGCGCCCCCAAGGACCGGGACATCGCGATGGTGTTCCAGTCCTACGCGCTCTACCCGCACATGACCGTGCGGGAGAACATGGCCTTCCCGCTGCGGCTGGCCAAGGTCGACGACGACATCGTGCGCCGCAAGGTCGACGAGGCCGCGCAGGTCCTGGACCTCACCGAGCACCTGGACCGGCGCCCCTCCAACCTCTCCGGCGGCCAGCGCCAACGCGTCGCCATGGGCCGCGCCATCGTCCGCGACCCCAAGGCGTTCCTGATGGACGAGCCGCTGTCCAACCTCGACGCCAAACTGCGCGGGCAGATGCGCACCTCCCTGTCCCGCCTGCAGAAGAAGTTGGGCACCACCACCCTCTACGTCACCCACGACCAGACCGAGGCGATGACCCTCGGCGACCGCATCGTCGTCCTCCAGGGCGGCAACGTCCAACAGATCGGCACCCCCCAGCACCTCTACGACGAGCCCGCCAACCTCTTCGTGGCCGGCTTCATCGGCTCCCCGTCGATGAACTTCCTGCCGGTGACCGTCGAGAACGACCGGCTCACCACGCCGCTGGGGTCGGTGCCGCTCACCGACCGTTCCCGCACCCTGCTGTCCGCCGCCGACGCCCCCCGCGAGCTGATCGCCGGCATCCGACCCGAGCACTTCGAGGACGCCGCCCTGGTCGAGGACCACCTGCGGGACAAGGGGCACGTCTTCACCGGCACCGTGGACGTGCTGGAGTCGCTCGGCTCGGAGAAGTACGCCTACTTCGAGCTGGAGGGGGAGGGCGCGCGGTCCCAACAGCTCGCCGAGCTCGCCTCGGTCACCGGCTCCGCCGACGAGGGCGGCGGCCCCCGGCAGCTCATCGTCCGGCTCTCGGCGGCCACCCGGGCGAAGGAGGGCGCCGAACTGGAGGTGTGGTTCGACCCCGCGCACATCCTGCTCTTCGACCCCGAATCGGGCCGCAACCTCACCCGGGAGGGGTGAGACGGGGACCCGGGGACGGG
>NZ_VKHT01000337.1 GCF_014141535.1 Streptomyces alkaliphilus
GCGGTGGGTTCTCCAACCCGCTGGACACCACCCTCGACCCCCTCTCCTCCCTGGCACGCGGCTGCGCCGACGCCGCCGCGTGGATCGTCGACCAGCTCTCGGCCGCGGTGTCCTCCACCACCACGGTGGACTTCACCAACCCGTCCTTCCTGCGCCAGTACGCCGTCGTCTTCGCCGCCTCCACCGTCCTGACCCTCACCCTGTGGCTGCTGGCGGTGGCCAAGCGCGCCATCCGGGGCGTGCCGCTGACCACCGCGATCTCCGAGGCCGTCGGCTACCTCTGGCTGACCGTCATGGCCTCGGCCTTCACCCCGCTGATCCTCTACGTCGTCGTCGCGGCCACCGACAGCGTCACCGAGGCCATCGCCTTCGGCACCGGCGACAACTCCGACGCCTTCTTCGGCCAGTTCTCCGCCGCGCTCCAGGCCGGCGAGGACATCGGCGGCGGCCCGATCATGCTGATCGTCGTCTCGCTGATATCCATCCTCGCCGCCGGCGTGCTCTGGCTGGAACTGGTCATCCGGGCCGCCCTGCTGTACGTCGGCGCCCTCCTGGGCACCGCCGTGTACGCCGGCCTGGTGGACCGCAACCTGTGGGGTCACGTCCGCCGCTGGGCGGGCATCATGATCGCGGTCATCATGGTCAAGCCGATCATCGTGATCGTCCTGGGGTTGGCCTCCGCGCTGACCACCGCCGAGGGGCCCAGCGCCTTCGGCGCGATCGTCTCCGGCCTGGCGATCATCCTGCTGGCGATCTTCGCCTCCGCCATGATCTACCGCTTCGTGCCCGGCTTCGGCGACGAGATCGTCAACCACCGCGCCATGCGCCGGGACACCGCCAACCGCACCGCCTCCGCCGCCATCGCCACCCCGGCGACCGTGCTGCGCCAGGGCATGGGCACCCACGGCGCCCGCGGGCCGAACGCCCCCTCGGGTCCGTCCGGCCCCGGCGGGGGCGGCGGTGCCACGGCCAATCCGCTGGCCGGCGGCGTGGCCGCGCACGGCTCGCGCGGGTCCTCCGGCCCCGCGGGCGGCGCGGGTCCGCGCACCGGTGCCGGCACCGGCGGCCCCGGCCGCGCGGGAGGCGGCTCGTGATCCGTCCGCACCACCCCCGGTCCGGGACGGGCGCCGCCGCCCGGCCCGTCACCGGCGAGTCGGGCCACGCGTACGCGCCCCGCCGCCGGGCAGGGAGGTCTTCGTGAACGCCCCCGCGCAGACCCAGGCACCGCCGCGCCGCCGCACCTACCTCATCGGGCGCGCCCGGCCGCAGGCCATCGTCGGCAAGAACCGGGAGACCGGTGAGATCGCGCTGATCATCCTCGGCGCCTTCCTCGGCATGATGAGCGGTCTGTTGATCCCGAACCTCACGGTGCGGCTGGTCTGCCTCATGGGCTTCCCCCTGCTCGCCCTGGCCGCGGTGTACGTGCCGTACAACGGCCGCACGTTCTACAGGTGGTTCGAGATCAACCGCTCCTTCCGACGCCTGCTCAAGCGCGGCGCGACCTACCGCTCGGACGCCCCCGAGGCGGGGATCACGCTCAACGGCCGGGAGATCTCCGTCGGAGCACCCCCCGGCGTGGGCCGGATCACCTGGCTCGCCGCGCCGTTCGGCCCGGACGAGATCGCGGTGCTCCTGCACGCCGACCGCCGGACCGTCACGGCCGCCATAGAGATCGAGGGCCCGGGGGTGGGCCTGCGCGACAGCGAGGACCAGGAGGCGCTGGTCGACCGCTTCGGCACACTGCTCAAGCACGTGGCCAACGGCGACGGCTACGTGACCCGGATCCAGATGCTCGCCCGCACCCTGCCCGCGGACCCCGACGCGCACACCAACGACGTCACCGATCGGGGCGACTTCGACGCCCCCCGCTGGCTCCAGGACTCCTACGAGCACCTGTTGTCGATGGTGTCCACCTCCAGTGAGCAGCACCGCGCCTACCTCGTGGCCTGCATGCACCACTCCCGAGACCTGGCCAACGAGGCCGCCACCATCGCCCGCGCGGCCCGCGCCGGCGGCCGGGGGCCGAAGATGTCCCGCGACGAGGCCCTGGCGATCGTCATGGCCCGCGAACTGACCGACATCTGCGCTCGCCTGACCGAGGCGGACATCCGGGTCCGCCAGCCGCTCGGGGAGGCCCGCCTGTCGTCCCTGATCCACTCGATGTACGACCCGGACCACCCCATCGACCACATCCAGGCGATGTCCCAGCGCAACGCCTGGCCGGCCGAGCTGGACGCCCGGCAGCCCACCTACCTCCAGGCCAAGACCCGCGAGTCCGGCACCCGCGACCCGTGGTGCCACGCGACGGCCTGGGTCAAGGAGTGGCCGCTGACCCCGGTGGGCGTGAACTTCCTCGCCCCGCTGCTGGTCCACACCCCCGATGTCATCCGCACCGTGGCCGTCTGCATGGACCTGGAACCCACCGATGTGGCGATCGAGCGGATGTTGACCGAGAAGACCAACGACGAGGCCGAGGCCGCCCGCGCGGCCAAGATGAACCGCACCGTGGACCCCCGGGACGTGGCCGCCCACGGCCGCGTCGACCAGCGCGGCGACGACCTCGCCTCCGGCGCCGCCGGCGTCAACCTGGTCGGCTACCTCACCGTCTCCTCCCCCCACCCCGAGGCCCTGGCCCGCGACAAGCGGACTATCCGGGCCTCGGCCGGGAAGAGTTACCTGAAGCTGGAGTGGTGCGACCGGGAGCACCACCGGGCCTTCGTGAACACCCTGCCGTTCGCGACGGGGATCCGCCGATGACGCCGCCCGCTCCCGTGCCACCGGTCCACCCGCGCCGCCGGAGGGGAGAGCCGTGGGGGCCGCCCGCAGGCGGCCCGTCGAGGAGGAGGTGCCGTCGTGCTGCCGCGTGATCCGCTCACCGCCCTGACCGACGCCTTCACCACCTTCCTGTTCGGGAAGGCGGAGACGACGCGGCTGCCGGTGCGGACCTCCACCGGCCAGGCCCAGGCGGTCTATCTGCCCACCGCCGCTCCCGGCCTCGGCGACTCCGGCGTGATCATCGGTCGCGAGGTGTACAGCGGCAAGGGCTACATCTACGACCCCTTCCAGCTCTACGGCCAGCAGTTGCCCGCCCCGCACTGGCTGGTGCTCGGCGAGTCCGGCAACGGCAAGTCCGCCCTGGAGAAGACCTACGTCCTGCGTCAACTGCGCTTCCGCGACCGCCAGGTGGTGGTCCTCGACGCACAGGGCGAGGACGGCGTCGGCGAGTGGAACCTGATCGCCGAGAAACTCGGCATCACCCCCATCCGGCTGGACCCCATGGCGGCGCTGGAACACTCCATCCGCCTCAACCCGCTGGACCCGGCGATCACCTCCACCGGGCAGCTGGCCCTGCTGCGCACCATCATCGAGGTGGCGATGGGCCGGGGCCTGGACGAGCGCTCGGGTTTCGCCCTGAAGGTCGCGCACGCGCACGTGCGGCGCGACATCCTCGAGGAGGGCGGGAACCGCCAGCCGATCCTCTCCGACATCGTGGAGCGGCTGCGCCACCCCTCGCGGGAGTCCGCCGACGCCATGAACGTGGACCCGGAGGACGTGCGGGCCTGGGGCCTGGACGTGGCCCTGGTGCTGGACCGCCTGGTCGACGGTGACCTGCGGGGCATGTTCGACGGGCCGACGACCATCGGCATCGACCTCGACGCCCCGCTGATCGTCTTCGACCTCTCCCACATCGACCGCAACTCCATCGCCATGCCGATCCTCATGGCGATCGTCGGGGTGTGGCTGGAGCACACCTGGATCCGCCCCGACCGCAAGAAGCGCATCTTCCTGGTGGAGGAGGCGTGGCACATCATCAACTCGCCCTTCGTGGCGCAGTTGTTCCAGCGGTTGCTGAAGTTCGGCCGCCGGCTGGGCCTGTCCTTCGTCGCCGTGGTCCACCACCTCTCGGACGTGGTGGACGGCGCGGCGGCCAAAGAGGCGGCGGCGATCCTCAAGATGGCCTCCACCAGAACCGTGTACGCCCAGAAGTTCGACGAGGCCCGGGCCACCGGCCACGTCCTCGGCCTGCCGCGCTGGGCGGTGGAGATCATCCCCACCCTCACCCCCGGCATGGCCGTGTGGGACGTCAACGGCAACGTGCAGGTCGTCAAGCACCTGATCACCGAGGCGGAACGCCCACTGGTGTTCACCGACCGCGCCATGACGGAATCCTCCGCGTCCCCGCCGCCCCCGGGATCCGCGGCCCCCGGCGCCCTCGCGCCGGGCGGCGGCCACGGGGAGGGGTACGGGGACCACGACGACTACGAGGCGGAGACCGAGGCCCGCGCCATCTCCTTCGAGAAGCGCGGCGCCCGCTGACCGCCGATCGACGGGACCGGGAGAACGGGAGCCGGCGCGAGGCCGGGGAAGCGGAACGCACATGAGTCACCACCCGGACGACGGCCCCCGGGGCGGCTACCACTCCGGCGGCAACCACGACCCGTACGGCCCGGACGCCCACGGCCCACCCGCGCGGCGCGCTCCGGCCCCGGCCGCCGGACGCGGCGGGGTGCCCGACGGCGTGCTGGTGGGCGTCCTCGCCCTGGCCACCGCCCTCACCGTCCTGGTCTGGTCGGCCACCGGCATCGCCGGCTGGGTCGCGCACGGCTCCTGGCCCGAGGGCGTGACCTTCATCGGCACGGCCGGCGCTCTGCGCTCCTTCCTCACCGGGCCGGGCGACATCCCCGCAGCCTGGCCCGACGCCGACCCCGCCGGACTGCCGGGGGCCGCCCTGCTGTGGCTGGTCTTCGCCGCCCTGCTGATCGTGCTGTTCTCCGGCTTCCTGTGGGGTGCGATCCGCTACGGCCGATGGCGCCACCGGCGCCGGTTCGGGGCGGCCGGACCGACGGCCGTGCCGGGGCGCCCGAAGGGCGCGGGGGTCGCCGAGCCGTTCCCCCCGACCCCGGTCCGCCCCGAACCGGTGGGGCGTCCGGGGACCACCGCCC
>NZ_VKHT01000338.1 GCF_014141535.1 Streptomyces alkaliphilus
CTCCCCCGCCGGGCACTCCCCCGCCGCGCACGCGGGGGGACGGCTCGTCGCTCGGGGCCTGACCCTCGCCTACGAGGACCGCACGGTGGTCGAGGAGCTGGACCTGACGCTCCCCGACGGCCTGGTCACCGCCGTCGTCGGCCCCAACGCCTGCGGCAAGTCCACCACCCTGCGCGCCCTCGGCCGGCTGCTGCGACCCCGCTCGGGGGCGGTGCTGCTGGACGGCGCGGAACTGGCCGAACGGCCCACCCGGGAGATCGCCCGCCGGATCGGGCTGTTGCCGCAATCGCCGGTGGCGCCGGAGGCGATCACCGTCTCCGACCTGGTCTCCCGCGGTCGGCAGCCCCACCAGCGCTGGTGGCGGCAGTGGTCGACGGAGGACGAGCGGGCGGTCGTGGAGGCGATGGAGCGCACCGGCGTCTCCGACCTCGCCGACCGCCCGGTGGACGAGCTGTCCGGCGGCCAGCGGCAGCGGGTGTGGATCGCCATGGCCCTGGCCCAGGAGACCGAACTGCTGCTGCTCGACGAGCCGACCACCTTCCTGGACATCGCGCACCAGGTGGAGGTGCTGGACGTGATCCGGCGCCTGAACCACGAGCGGGGCCGCACCGTCGCGATGGTTCTGCACGACCTCAACCAGGCCGCCCGCTACGCCGACCACCTGATCGCCATGTCCGGCGGCCGGGTGGTGGCGAGCGGCCCACCGGCGGAGGTGGTCACCGCCGAGCTGGTGGGGGACGTCTTCGGACTGGCCGCCGTGGTGGTGACGGACCCGGTGACCGGCGGGCCCCTGGTGGTGCCCGCCGCCCCCTGGTCACCGGACGGGTGACCCCCACCCGGTGACCGGCCGGCGCCCGCCACCGCGCCCGGCCCCGGAGGTTCGCCACCGACCGCCGACCGCCCATGACCGACACCCGGCAACCCCGGGGACCGACATCAGGAGAGACCGACACGTGACCCGCACCCGTCGCACCACCCGCACCCTGACCACCGGCGCCGCCCTGCTGACCGGCGCCCTGTTGCTGACCGCCTGCGGCTCCGACGACCCCGACGGCACCGGCGGGGACGCCGCGACCCCGGAGGGGGAGGTCGGCGAGGTCGGGGAGACCCGCACCATCGACACCGCGATGGGCCCGGTGGAGGTGCCGGTGGATCCGCGGCGGGTCGTCGTCCTGGACACCGCCGAGTTGGACTCCGCCCTGACCCTGGGCGTCACCCCCGTCGGCTCGGTGCGCGCCGACGTCGCCACCGGCTTCCCGTTCTACCTCCCCGAGGAGCGGCTCACCGACGTCGAGAACGTCGGCAACATCGCCGCGCCCAACCTGGAGGCCATCATCGAGCTGGAGCCCGATCTGATCATCGGGAACATGGCGCGCGACGCCGACCGGTACGACGAGCTGTCCGCGATCGCGCCGACCGTCTTCGGCGAGAACCCGGGCGGTCCGTGGAAGGAGAACTTCCTGCTGCACGCCGAGGCGCTGAACCGGCAGGAGGAGGCCGCCGCGATCGTCGAGGACTACGAGGAGCGGGTCGCCGAGGTGGTCGAGGCGCTCGGCGGCGCCGAGGAGGCCGCCGACACCGAGGTGAGCGTGATCCGCTTCATCGAGGGCGGCGACACCCGCCTGTACGGGCGGGAGAACTACATCGGCACCATCCTGGAGGACCTGGGGCTGGGCCGGCCCGCCATCGTGGACGAGGCCCCCGACGGCTTCGCCGTGGAGATCAGCCCCGAGCAGGTCGACCTCGGCGACGGCGACGTCATCTTCCACACCTCCTACGGCTCGCCGGAGAACAGCGGCGAGTCGGCGGCGGTCGGCGGCGCCCTGTGGGAGGGCATGGACGCGGTCCGGGAGAACCGGGCCTTCGCCGTCGAGGACGAGCTGTGGTTCCAGGGCATCGGCTACACGGCGGCGGGCATCATCCTCGGCGAGATCGAGGAGGCCCTCGCTTCCTGACGCGCCCCCGGGTCCCGATCCGTCACGGATCGGGACCCGGCCCGCCACGGTCCCCCACGGCTCGACTCCTCCCGGGTCCGCCGAAGGTCGGTGAACGGCGCGGTCCACGTCCGGCCGCCGTCGAGCGGGGTCAGGACGGCATGGGTGGGGTGGATCGCCGAAACGATCCCTTCCCGCCGACGGTATTCGTCCCGGGCTCGCACACCGGGGATCAGCCAGGGCGGCCGGGTGGTCACCGCGCCTCCCCCTGTCGCTTCCGACCCGCCTCGGCCCCCGCCATACGTGCCAGGACATCGACCGCCTTGGCCAACATTCGCAGGGAATGCGCCGGATCGGCGTGGAGGCCGGATCCGGCATCGGCGATCTCGACCGCCCTCCGAATGGTGGTCAGGTGACCGGCCCGTTCCGCGACATCGCTCCGCCCCGTGGCCCACCGGCGCGCGGGCTCGGCCAGAGCGCGAACCCCGTCGCGCAGCCGGTGGGCGAGGACTTCCGCCACCTCCCCCTCCGCACGACCGTGGTTCGCCAGGTCGAGAGCCAACAGCACATGTGCCCGAACCTCCGCCGGGGACGGCAACTCCCGCAAGCCCGTTCACCTCTCGCACCTCCCGCGATCCGTTCCGTCGCGAATCGCCCGTGGTCACGAGGACATCGCGATGCCGGCCTCACGGGAAAGACGGTCCCGGCGACACGCACGCGATGTGCACTCCACGTAAAAACCTTGCGACTGCGCGTGCCGAGCCGTGATCAACGGGACAATGTCGCCCGCAGGAGGTGAGTCGTGGACAGCACCCATCCCGTATGGCGATCGGCGGCCATGCGCGAAGCCCTCATCCGTCACGACGCCGGCGCGATCGTGCGATTGGCCCGCCGTGCCGCCGACATCACGCTCGCCGACCTCGGCGGGCGGGTCGGTTACACCGCCGCGTCCCTCTCCCGAATGGAACGCGGCGAACAACCGCTGCGCGACGTGGTGCTGCTTCGACGCCTCGCCGAGTGCCTGGACATCCCACCCCACCTCCTCGGGCTGACGGCACAACCCCAACAGCTCCCGTCGAATCCCCCGCCCACCACTAGGGTGGATCCGCAAGCCCTGTTCGGCGAGGAGGTGGACGACCCGGTGCGACGTCGCGAACTCCTGGCGGCTCTGGCCGGAGCCGGCACCGGGACGGTTCTCGGGGCCTCGTCCGCCACCGGAGCCCCGTCCCAGCCGAACCTCTCCGGCCTGGAGGATCCACTGCTTCACCGGGGCCCCGGACAGGTGCCCGCCACCGATCCCGGGCCGGCGACGGTCGCGGCGGCGGTGGACGCCTCCCGGGACGAGTTCGGCGCCTGCCGCTACACCGCTCTCGCCCGTGCGCTCCCCTCCCGTATCGCGCTGGCCACGACTTTGGACGGGAACGCCCATCCGGAGCGGGCGGCGACGGCGGTCGCCGATCTGTACACCATCGCGACCCGCCTGTGCATCAAACTCGGTGAGGACGGCTTGGCCGCCGTGACCGCCGACCGGGCCCTCACCGCCGCTCTCGGCGGTGCGGACGCCCTGACCGTCGCGGAGGCCCACCGGATGGTGTCCTCCACCTGGCGCAGGCGGGGACACCACGCGCGGGCCACCGATGTCGCCGTCGTCGCGGCAGGACACTTGGCGGGCGAGCCCGACGGGGCCACTGTCGAAGGGCTCTCGGTCCGGGGCAACCTGTACGCCACCGCCGCCTACACCGCGGCGAAGCAGGGTGACCGTCACACCGCGCAGGCCCTCATCGCCGAGGCCGAGGCCACGGCCGGGCAGCTCGGTCGGGACGCGATGGCGCGGGGCACCGTCTTCGGCCCCGCCCGGGTTCTCCTCCATCGGATCTCGATCAGCCACCTGCTCGGCGACGCGGGTCAGGCCATCGAACACGCGCGTCGCGTCGATGTCGCCGCGCTGCCCACCGCCGAACGCCGAGCCCGGTACTGGATCGATGTCGCCCGCGCCTTCGAGCAGTGGGGCAAACCCGACCGCTGCCACCGCTCGCTGCTGGCCGCCGAGCAGGCTGCGCCGCAGGAGGTCCGTCGCGCACCGGTCCGCACCATGGCCGCCGGTCTCATGCGGTACGACCGCACCCTGCCGGGAGTTCGGACCTTCGCCCGACGCGTCGGTGCCCTCGCGTGAGGGGATGACCGCTTCGGTCCCCGACGGCCCGGGTGGGGTTACTTCTTCTCCGGGGGGCGGCGCAGGCCGCGCCAGAGGATGAACGCCGCGCTCGCCACCGCCGCCGCCCGCACCACCAACGGGAGGTTGGCGGTGAAGGTGTCGGTCATCGCCTCGGCCTCCAGCGGGTCCCCCCACTGCTCGTTCACCCGCCCGTACAGCCAGACCAGGTAGCCGGTGGCGACCAGTGCGGGCATCCCGAAGACGGCCCACTTGGCCTCGGTACGGCCGATCCGGGGCGCCCAGTAGGCCAGCAGCCAGCCGCCGGCCATGGCGATCAGCTCGCCGAACACGCCGCCGCCGACCAGCAGCAGCACCGCCAGCAACTCCACCGGGCCGCCGACGTGCTTGCCGCCCAGGCCGCGCCGGGCCGCCCGCCAGACCGCGCGACGGCTGTCGCGGGGGGCCCGGCCGCCGCCCTCGCCGGCCTCGCCGGGGGCGGCCGGGTCGGAGGCCGGTGCGGCGGGGTCGCCCGGGGCGCCGGCCGCCGCTTCGGTCCGGGGGCCGGGCGGTGCGGCCGGGTCGGCGGGCGCCCCGGTGGCCCCGTCACCGGGTTTGGTGAAGTCGACCGGCCGGGGGTTGGTGACCTCGGGATCGGTGAAGCCGCCCTCCAGACCGGGGAGACGGCCTCCGTAGTACTCGCGGGGCAGTTCGTCGACCCAGGGGTGCCGGGCCGCCGGACGGGCCGCCGGCTCGGCCGGGGGCGCCGGGGTCGCCTGTGCCGGAACCGCCGGGACCTGCGGGCCGGCGGCCTCCGGTCCGGCCGGCGCGGGGTCGGGCGCGGGGGGTGCCGGAG
>NZ_VKHT01000339.1 GCF_014141535.1 Streptomyces alkaliphilus
GTTCTAGGGGCGGGCCGGGCCCGCCGGTGTGCACTGCCGGGTGCCCGGCGGCGCCGGTTCACCCGTGCCGACCAGCCTTCCCCCTCCGGGCGGGCCATGCGTCGTTCCCGGGTGGGGAACGCCGGTACGGCGATGGTGGGCCCCTCCCGTCGGGGTACTCCGATCGGAGTACCCCGACGGATGACGGCGGGAGGTGGGAAACCCCGCGAAAACCCCGGGTGACCGTGTACACCGCGAAAAGCCGTGAACAACCACCGATGACCGCGTCTCGTATGCTGGTCGACGAGCGGCGCGCGGGTTCCCGGTCGGCTACGCTGAGCGCGATGACGCGCTACGGGATGCTCCTTCTTAGCCGCCGCGGCGAGGGTCTGTAGTCCACCGGACCGGCCCCCTCCCCGCGGAGTCGATCCTGCCAGTCGGTCCTCGGATCCCCGTCATCCCTGGAGCACCCGGAACATCATGAGCGCCACTGCCTCTCCCTCCCCCTCCTCCGGCCCGTCCCGGAACGCCGACGCCCCCGCGAACCGCCTGCACGGTCCCACGCCGATCACCGCGGCCTCCGTGAAGCAGCGCCCGTCCGGCATGCCGATCCACCGGTACCGCCCCTTCGAGACGGTGGACCTGCCCGACCGCACCTGGCCCGGGCGGCGCATCACCGCCGCCCCCCGGTGGCTGTCCACCGACCTGCGGGACGGCAACCAGGCCCTGATCGACCCCATGTCGCCCGCCCGCAAGCGGGAGATGTTCGACCTGCTGGTCCGCCTGGGCTACAAGGAGATCGAGGTGGGCTTCCCGGCCTCCGGGAAGACCGACTTCGACTTCGTGCGCTCGATCATCGAGGAGGGCGCGATCCCCGAGGACGTGACCGTCTCGGTACTGACCCAGGCCCGCGAGGAGCTGATCGAGCGCACCGTGGAGTCGCTGGTCGGCGCGCCCAACGCCACCGTGCACCTGTACAACGCCACCGCCCCCGTCTTCCGCCGGGTGGTCTTCCGCGGCGGCCGTGACGAGGTGCGGCAGATCGCCGTGGACGGCACCCGGCTGGTGATGGAGTACGCCGAGAAGCTGCTGGACGACCGGACCACCTTCGGCTACCAGTACAGCCCGGAGATCTTCACCGACACCGAGTTGGACTTCGCGCTGGAGGTCTGCGAGGCGGTGATGGACGTGTGGCAGCCGGAGGAGGGGCGGGAGATCATCCTCAACCTGCCCGCCACCGTCGAGCGGTCCACCCCCTCCACGCACGCCGACCGCTTCGAGTGGATGTCGCGCAACCTGTCCCGCAGGGAGTTCGTCTGCCTGTCGGCCCATCCGCACAACGACCGGGGCACGGCGGTGGCCGCCGCCGAACTGGCCGTCATGGCCGGGGCCGACCGCGTGGAGGGGTGCCTGTTCGGCCAGGGCGAGCGCACCGGCAACGTGGACCTGGTGACGCTGGGGCTGAACCTGTTCAGCCAGGGCGTCGACCCGGGCATCGACTTCTCCCGGATCGACGACATCCGCCGCACCTGGGAGTACTGCAACCGGATGCAGGTACCGCCGCGCCACCCCTACGTCGGGGACCTGGTGTACACCTCCTTCTCCGGTTCCCACCAGGACGCCATCAAGAAGGGCTTCGAGGCACTGGAGGAGCAGGCGACCCGCGAGGGCGTCTCCGTTGACCGACTGGTGTGGGAGATGCCCTACCTGCCGATCGACCCCAAGGACGTGGGCCGCACCTACGAGGCGGTCATCCGGGTGAACTCGCAGTCCGGCAAGGGCGGCATCTCCTACGTGTTGAAGAACGAGCACCAGCTGGACCTGCCGCGCCGCATGCAGGTGGAGTTCTCCCGAATCATCCAGGCCCGCACCGACGCCGAGGGCGGCGAGGTCACCCCGACGCAGATCTGGGAGGCGTTCCGCGACGAGTACCTGCCGGTACCCGAGCGGCCGTGGGGCCGGGTCGCGCTGCGCAGCGCCCAGACCTCCAGCAGCCACGAGGGCCGGGACGAGCTGACCGTCGAGGCCGTGGTGGATGGCGTGGACACCACCCTGGTCGGCAGCGGAAACGGTCCCATCGCCGCCTTCTTCGACGCGCTGCGCCGGGCCGGTGTCTTCGAAGGGGCCCCGGGCGCGGACGCCGGGACGGTCGGCGAGGTGCGCCTGCTCGACTACGTGGAGCACACCATGAGCGCGGGCGCGGGCTCGCGGGCCGCCGCCTACATCGAGCTGGCCGTGGGCGACCGGATCCACTGGGGTGTCGGCATGGACGCGAACATCGTCCGGGCGTCGCTGCTGGCGGTCGCCTCGGCGGTGAACCGCGCCTTCCGCGACTGATCCCCCGTCGGCCCCGTACGCCGCCGACCGCCCCCGGCCCGCCCCTTCGGCGGACGGGGGCGGTTCGGCCCCCCCGGGGGGGGGTGTTCCGGCCGTTCCGGAGCCGGGGCATCCCGCCTTGTCCCGGTTCGCCCGAAGGACAGGGCCGTTCGGACTACTGACGACACCCGCCCGGTGTGGCTAACATCACTCATCCCGTCGCGCTGCCGCGGCGGGGACGTCCGCACCCGGCCGGGGCGCCGCGCGGACGGTCGTGGGCAATGGGGCGATTGCCGGATGACGACGGAGGTACGGCGTGGTGCACTCCAGGGGTCGGGACGACCACTGCGGGAAGCGCCGGCGACGGGTGCTGGGCACCCGCATCGCCTGGCGGGTGACCGGCGACGGGGAATTCTTCTGCCCCCGCTGCGGCGGGGACCGCTGCTACCAGGAACTGACCGGACGGCGCCGGTTCGCGGTGCTGGGGATGCCGGTGCTGCCGCGGGGCGCGGCCGACCCGGTGGTGGCCTGTGCCGCCTGCCGGGGACACTTCCCGCCCTCGGCGGTGACGGTGCCCACCACGATGCGGCTGGCCGGCATGCTCCGCGACGCCGTGCACGCCGTCGCGCTGGCCGTCCTCGCGGCCGGTGGCACCGAGGAGCGGGTGACCCGCCGGACCGCCGTGGAGGTGATCCGCGAGGCCGGGTACCCGGACTGCACCGAGGAACGACTGCTGACCCTCCTGGCGGTGGTCTCGGCGGAGGGACCGCGGGGCGCCGACACCGAGCTCGGGCAGGCGCTGGAACCGCTGGCGCCGCTGCTGGCCGTTCCCGGCCGGGAGTCGCTGCTGCTGCGCGGCGCCCGCATCGCGCTGGCCGACGGCCCGTACCTGGCGGCGGAGAGCACCGTGCTGGCGGGGATCGGCCGGCGGCTGGACCTCGCGCCGGCGGACACGGCACGGCTGCTGACCGCCGCCCGCACCCCGTCCTGAGGGTTCGCGATCACCCCCATCGGGATCCCGATGGGGGTGATCGCGCGGGGTGTGATCACGGAGGTCCGTCCCCGGAGGACGGCACGGGCCCGTCCGGGACCGGACACCCCCACGCGCCGCCGCGGGCCCCCTGCCCCCGACCGGCCCCACACGAGCCCTCGCGTGGGGCCGGTCGGGGCTCCTCACCCCGGGGCATCACCGGTGCGCGGGGCGTCGGGGCCGTCGCCCGCGCGGGCCCGGGCCAGGAGTCGGGCGGCCACCGCCGGAGAGTCGACCAGCGGGTGCAGCGCCATCGCCCGCAGCGCCGCCGTCTTCGAGCCGGTCAGGGCGGCCTCGATCACCGAGCGTTCCACCGCCTTGATCTGGAGCATCAGCCCCAGCTCGGCCGGGCCGGGCGCGGGGCAGGGGACGGGGTGTGCGCCCGCCGGGGAGAGTTCGCAGACCGTCTCCACTATCGCGCCGGGCCCCAGCGCGGGTACGGTGTCGGCGTTGCGTGTGTTGAGCACGAGGCGCCGCCGGTCCCCGCCGCCGTCGAACCACCCGCGCAGCACCTCCAGGGCGACCCACTCGTAACCACCGCCCTCGGCGAGGTCCCGCTCGTCCCGGCTCCAGCCGCCGGACGCCTCCCGTGCCTCGGCGAGGTAGGTCTCCTCCCGTTCGCGACGGGTGCTCTCCCACAGTCGGTGGGTCTCGCGGGCCGCCTCCTCGGCTCCGGGGCCGTCGCCCGGGTCGGCGGGGTCGAGCGGGCCGAGCGAGGCCGCCTCCGCGAAGAAGGCGGACTGCTGCCGATCCAGGAACTCCCCCCGCGTCTCGGTCGCCTCCCACGCCTTCTCCAGGCTCTCGCGCCGGAAATAGTGGTAGTACAGGTATTCGTTGGGCAGGGCCCCCAGGGTCCGCAGCCAGGGCCCGCCGAACAACCGGCCCTCCTCGAAGGAGGCCAGCGCCCGGTCGTCGGCCAGCAGCTCGGGCAGCAGATCGCGGCCCCCCACCGTCAGGGAGCGCAGCCAGCCCAGGTGGTTGAGGCCGACGTAGTCGGCGCGCACGGCCTCCGGGTCGGCGCCGGCGGCACGCGCGGCACGGCGGATCAGCCCCGCCGGCGAGTCGCAGATGCCGATCACCCGGGGGCCGAGCACCGCCGACATCGCCTCGGTGACGATGCCCGCCGGATTGGTGAAGTTGACGACCCGGGCCTCCGGCGCCACCTCGCGGACCAGTTCGGCGAAGCGGACCGCCTCCGGCACGGTGCGCAGCGCGTAGAGGATGCCCGCCGCGCCCACCGTCTCCTGCCCCAGCACGCCCTCGGCGAGGGCCAGGCGTTCGTCCCGGGCCCTCCCGGCGGTGCCGCCCGGCCGGATGGCGAACAGCACCGCGTCCGCGCCGCGCAGGGCGGTGGCGGGGACGGTCTCCACGCGCACCCCGGGCCCCTCCCCCACCACCGGGCCGGCGACCGCCCGCATCCCGCGCAACACCCGGGCGATCACCGCCGTGCGCGCGGGATCGGTGTCGTACAGGACCAGTTCGTCGACCGGGACCGATCCGGCCGCCACCAGGAGGGCGCGGTACACCAGGGGAACGCGGAACCCCCCACCACCGATGATCGTCAGCCTCATGCTCCGGAAAGTACCGTAGAACCC
>NZ_VKHT01000034.1 GCF_014141535.1 Streptomyces alkaliphilus
AAGAGAACACGGGACGGTGGGGGGACGGAAGAGGCGCGGGCGCCGGAAGAAGGGCTCCCGGCGCCCGTGAGGCGGATCGGTGTTCCGGCGTGCCCCCCGGGCGGTCGGGTCCGGTGGGGCGCCCGGAGCGGAACCGCTGTGAGCGTAGCGTGACATTCGGGTGGCGTTGCGCATATGGAGGGATAACGGGGATGCGCAGATACGTTCCGAACAACGCACTGTGGTGTGACTTACCTACCGTCCGGCGGTCTCCCGTTCGACCCCGGGGAGGTCCCGGATCCCTCACCCGTACCGCCCCGGAGGGGGGAACGGAACCACCGCCCGCGCACCTGTTCGGCGAAGCCCAGGGCTCTGAGTTCCAGGAGGCGTGCCAGGGTCTCGCGTTCCCCGGCGCACGCCCCCACCGCCACCCGGAGGGGCTCCGCGCCCGGCGGACCCGGCAGTGCCTCCAGAACCCGCTCCGCTTCGGGCGTGAGCACCCGACGGGGGACCAGGGGTTTCGCCGGCGGTTCCACCGCCGAACCGTCGGCCCGGGCCCCTCCACCGGCTCGGGTCCCCGTCTCCCCCATCGGTCCGACCAACTCGAGGATCTCCTCGACCCCTCCGACCAGCACCCCCTCCTCGCGGAGCAACCGGTGCACGCCCCGGGAGTGCGCGGAGAGAACCGACCCGGGCACGCCCGTTCCCAGGGGGAACCATTCGTTTCAGGATGTCGATTGCTGCCTGAACCACCGGCGCCGTCCGACGAGTTCGTCTGTCACCCGTCCCCGTTAAACTGACGCTCACTCTTATTCGAGCGGTGGGGACGGGGGGGCGAACCATGTCGGTCGCTTCTGACGATCAGGGCCCGAAGGTGGTATGGGAGAGGGTGACCGACCCCGCAGACCCCTTGTACGACATAGCCGGGGCCACGACATCCCATGAGGCGGTCTGGGCCAGCGGCAGCGTGCTTAGTAGCACCCTGGTCAGCAGCATTGGGAACCTGGCATCCGACGCCTTCCGAAAGGCCAAGGAGCGGACTCAGCAGTCACCCATGGCCGCCGACGGGCACAAGTTCTACTTCGACGTACTGCAGCAGTCGTACCGACACCACCACATCGCTTTCCGACTCAGCATGATCTTTTTCTCGGTCGGCGTAGCCGTGATCGTGGCCGGGGTGGTGTTGGGGTTCGTGATCCCGGGGGCGACCGGGGCCGTATCCATCGGGGGCGGCCTGATCCTGAGTGGGACCAGCGGGGCGTTCGCGGTGCACGCGAATCGGGCCCGAAAGGACCTGCTCGGCCGCTCCACGGAGGTCTACCAGGCGGTGGAACGCGACGCCTCGTTCCGCGACACCCTCAAAGCCATCGACGGGGTCGAGGACCCCGCTGTCCGGGATCGACTCAGAGCAACGCTGGCCGTGTGGCGGCTCGAATCGACCCCCGGGGCGACGAAAGCGACAATCGAGCCGCCCGGCACGGGGGACCGGCAACTCCCGGAGTAGCCCCGGAGAAGCCCTCTCGCGGCTTCTCCGGGGCTACGGGGCCCTACAGCCCCTCTGTGTCGCGAGAGCCCCCACGGAGGGGCTTCCCGGCCCACGGGCTGGGCTCGTAGCGCAGCGGCTGCCACCCCCGGGGCGCGGGCACCCGTCCGGAACCCCACGCCTGGTAACACTGCTGAAGCCACGCCTCGGCCGCGTGTTCATTCGACCACTCCAGCGGCAGCAGGTTGGGGTGATCGCTGGTGGCGTCATCGGGCAGGGTGCAGTACCCGTACATCACACGGTCGAAGATCACGAACTGTCGTGAGTCCCACGGCGATTTGGTGACGGAATAACGATTGGCCATGCGCACAGCGTATTGCTCAGGGCGCAATGGGCGTAAGCACTACAACAACACTCGTCGCCCGGTGCTCCCACCGGCCGGTGGACAGATCGGCCGAGACGATGAGCCGGGACAGCACCCCGACCGAGCCGGCGTGGTCGGAGGACCAGGCGCGGCCGAGGGCGTCGCGCAGCGCCTTTTCGACCTCTCGGGCCGCAGTTCTTTGGTCGGGGACCTCGGCCGACCCCACCACCGGCCCCGACAGCATGTTGAAAGCCCACTCGACCCTGATCACGGAAGTCAGGCTACGCGCCCGGTCGACTTCACATTGTGCGGTCGGAGTGTCTGACCCGGAAGCTCCGGAGAGGTCTCGGAGGGCCCGGTGGCCCTGGGCGGGCCGGGAGAGCCCCGGGCGGTACGAGAGACACTCCGAGACCCCTCCGGAGCCCGCGACGACGCCGTGCCGGGCCGGGAGACCGCCGGTGGCACACGGCAGCCGCAGCGGGCTTGCGGTTACAGCAAGTAATTGCGTAGCGCCATACCCCCGTGATTGGATGGGGGTATAGCAGGACGCACGGTCCCCCACCTTCGTGGGGTCGCGACTTCGTGAGCGCGACAGGACTAGGGGCTTGACCCAGACGGTCAAGATGAGCCCGGCCCGACAGGTTGGTCAGTGCGCCGAACTCCATTCACGCGAGTGAGGTGTACCCCGACGTGTCGGGCTTTTCTTTTGACCCCGTCGCCCTCCGCCGCATCCGCACCGATCGCGGCGTAAGCCAGAAGAAGCTTGGTGCGGCAACCGGCACCAGCCGCGTCCTGATTTCTCACTACGAGAACGGTCACTATCGGCCGTCGATCGCCACACTGGCCGCGATCGCCCACGCTCTCGACGTCCCCATGGACGATTTCATCAAGGCGGAGGTGGCGACGTGATCTCGAAGAATGCTCGCCCCATGGCCCCCGCCGAGCGTACCCGCCTGCTGCGTGTCCTTTTCGGCCCCGTTCCGAGGCCCGCGCAGGAACGCAGCTGACTCGAACATGGGTCGGCCCCCCGGTCTTCCACACCGGGGGGCCGAGTAAGGACGTTGACCGGGGATTGCCCGGGCCAACAGCGAGAAATTTACGCCAACGGGGAGCCACACCCCGAAAGGTAAATCGTGGACCCAATGACCGAGGTCGCGATGATCACAACGCCAACTGCCGAGGAGGCCGCTGTGTACGCCCCTATCAAAACATGCGAAATGTCCACCGCGCAAGTATCTTCTACTCTCCTCGAAGGGCTTGAGGACCCGCGCGGAGTTCTGCGTAATTCCCTGGTTCTCGCCGAAGCGGGCCACCCGATTCTGCCGTGCTACACAATCGACGGCCACGGCCGGTGCACCTGCTACGGCAAGGACAAGAAGACCGGTGAAGACTGCTGCAGCGGCAAGCACCCGATCAGGGACTACGCCCCTCACGGCCTCAAGGACGCCACCACGGATCGAGACACCATCGTGGGGTGGTTCAAGCAGCGCAGCGGCAAGATCAACTTCGCTTGGCGGCTTGACGGCCTCGGCGTGGTGGACATCGACACCAACGGCGGCAAGACCGGTCTTGCCGACGCCGAGGCGATGCAGGCCGCACACGGCCCTCTGTCGCCCACGCTGGTCATCCGCACCGGCCGGGGCGGTCTCCAGCACGTCTACGAGCTTCCCGCCGAAGTCGACACCGGGGGATACACCGACGAACTGGTGACCGGGTCGATCGACTTCAAGCGCGGAGCCGGTCACTACGTGATGGTGCCGGGTTCCAAGACTGCGGACGTGTACCGGATCGAGTCGGGCGACCTGCTCACCCGTGCCCCTCTCGACGGCTGGGTTCACGACCTCGCGCTCAAGCTCGGCTCCAAGAAGTCTGACAAGGGCGACCGCCCGTCCGCCGCCAAGTGGCCCAAGGACATCGCCGACGACGATCCGTGGTACCGGGCGCTGCTGCTGGACAGGACCCACCCCGCTCGCGGCAACACCACCATGGTGCGGGTGGTCGGCGGTATCGCCCACAGGGCGGTCCGCGACGGCTGGCCGTTCGAGATGGCGTTGGGCGTGGCGTACAACTACGAGGGTGCCTCCGACGACCCGCAGGACCGTGCCCTGATCGAGGACCGTCTCGCCCATTACTGGGCCGAAGAGGTCGCCAAGCAGCGCGCCGGTCTGGACGAGCGGTTCACCGAGATGACCGGGTACCTGGCGCCCCGCGAGGACGGCCACGGTCTGGCAACGCTGGTCGACAACCGGTTCGGCAAGCCGGAGGAGACGCCGTTCGGGGACTTCACAGTGACCGCGACCAGCGTGTACACCCGGGACGGAAACACGGTGTGGACGGTCGACCTCACCAACGCGCAGGGTCGCACGGCGCGTGATGTCGAGCTGCCTCACGAGGTGCTGGCGTCCACGGCCACTCTGCGGAGGTTCCTGCTCGGCCACCGGTGCCAGCTGCGGTTTTCGGCCGACCGAGACAAGCGGGGTTCGGCCGGTGTCCGCCTCCAAGCGCTCATGGAGTCGCAGAACCCGGCCGATTACCGAGTGGTCAGCCACCTGGGTTGGGACGACAAGGCACAGGCGTTCGTGACCTTCGAGGGCGCCATCACGGCCGACGGGGTCGACCCTGACGCTCAGGTGCGTCCCAGCCGCGAGCTGATCAGCCGCAACCTGGTCGACCATCGCTACGGGTTCCGCTCCGAAGAGGAGACCCGCGAGGTACTGCGCGAGGTGCTCACTCACCACGACGAGACCGTGACCTCGGTCATCGGCGCCTGGGGCATTGCCGCTGTCGCCAAGGGCCAGATCATGCGAGTCGCGTCGCAGTTTCCCATCCTGGCGGTGGAGGCACCGTCCGAGGCAGGTAAGTCGACCGGCTTTTCTGCCGAGTGGTACCAGCTGCTGGGCAACCGCAACAAGGAAGCGGGAATCGCGACGTCCGCCGCTCTGCGCGACGCCATGACCGCCCACCGGGGCGCACCGGTGCGGATCGACGACGCCGACACGGTGAGGCCGCTGCTGGAGAACCTGCGGCAGGCCACCGTGGAGGGCGAGGTTGTCAAGATGGGGGAGGACAAGCGCAGTTCGGTCCGGAGCAAGCTCGTCGCGCCGGTCTGGATCTCGGGCGAGGGCATCGCGGCGGTCCACGAGGAGAAGGCGATCCGAGACAGGTCGCTTCTGGTGACCATGCCGAGCCCCAAGGGCCGCATGTCGTTGAAGGACCCGACCCGCCCCCAGTGGGACGACATCATGGAACTCGGGGCGAAGTACCCGGACGGCCTGTCGGTGTTCGCCGGAACGCTCGTCCGGCTGGTGCTGCGACACGCACCGGCCCGGATCGCCGAGTTCACCAAGATGCGGAACGGCTCGGGCCGTCACGCCGACAAGATGGCCACGCTGCGGGTCGGGGCGCGCATCCTCGCCGACATCACCGGCGACGAATCGCACGTCGAACGGGTGGATGCCTGGGTCTCCGAGCAGGTGGACACCGGGGCCGAGAACGCCCTGACGCTCAAGGTGATCCCGGCTGCCGTTCGAGCGGTGGGCACCCCGGAGGTCCCGGTGAGGGTCAACCAGGCTCCCCACTACGGCATCGAATCGCCGATCGTGTATCGCCCGGCCCCGGGCGGTGAGCAGGCCGCGTTGTGGGTCGAGATCGGCCGTCTCGCCCAGTGGTGGAGCAAGCACAACAACGGCAAGGTGTCGGAGCGGACGGAAACCGAGGCCGCGATGCGAGAGCAGGCAAAGGCGCTCGGGATGAAAGGCACCAAGGCCGGTGAACGCGGCGTAGACTGGGCGCAGTTCAACGTGGACAAGCGCACCACGGGCGGCAAGCAGACGAAGATTGCTTACCAGCGGGTGCCCGATCGGATTGCGGCGAAGCTCCTTGACGGCCTGGGCACGGAAATCGTGGAGGGCGAACCCCGGGACCCCAGGAGGCTGACCGCTTCGGAAATCGAGGCTGTTAACCGGGCCTGAGGGACTGGAAACCCCAGGGGGCTCCCGGGGAAACCCCAGGGGGTTTCCCCGGCGGTCGGCGGGGGTTTCCTCGTGCCGGAGAAGCAAGTAAGAGTCGACGCTGACCACACGAGGAAACCCCCCGAGCCCCAGAGGAAACCCCTCCGAGTACCCAGAGGAAACCGGGGGGGTTTCCATGCTCCGTGGCCGGTCAGAGCACATGAGAGACCCAGAGGAAACCAGGAAACCATATGTGAAGAAAGACAAAAAATCCGGAGAAGGGGGTGTGGTGCGTGTAGTGCGCGCTGCGGGTGGGCGTCTCTTCCGGAGGGGGTTTCCTGGTTTCCTCGCCTGCCGAATCGGTAAAACGAACACCACGAAAGAGGTTCAGGAGTGAGCGATCTGTTGAGGCGGGCCATTGCGGTGTTCGGCCAGGCGAACGGCGTACCGGACTGGCCGTACGGGCTGAGTGTCCCCCCGCACCAGTGGCGGGAGGAGAACCCCGAGCGGTGGGAACGTGACCGTGCCGAAAGGCGGATCGCCCAGCGCGTGATTGTCGAGTGGGCCGAGCACTACGGCTTCAAGAGGTCCCACAAGGCTTGCTGCCCCCAGTGGCTCCAACGCAAGGTCAGCCAGCGGTGCCGGGGCGGCAGGTGCACGCACTGGGGTGCGGGTGACAGCACTCCCGACAGCCGGTGGCTCGACCACACGATCGGTTGGCTGCTGAACGGCAAGCCGGTGGCCGTCACCTCGGCCCCGTACGGACTCCTGGACGAGGACCGGGACCGGATGGCTTGGTGGCAGGCTCAGGACGACCGACTGCGGGTGGTCACAGGCGGCTCGGGTTGGTACGGCCACGACACGACGCAGGTCATCGTGTGGCGCACCGACCTCGTTCCGGTGATCGAACCGGCCGAGGACGTCCGGCACGGCTTCGCCGACACCGGCGGCTGAGGCTCCCGGCAGCCCTCCCGCGACCTCTCCAGCCCGCCCCGGCCCTCTGTGGCCGGGGCGGGCTCTCGTGTTCTCCGGTACCCCGTCCCGGGCTCCGGGGGGCCTTCTCCCCGGGAGGGCCGGGCTGTCCGGAGCACCACCGCCGCGCAGTCCCTCCCCAGAAATACTTGACAAAAGCGCAAAAATTGTGCCGCCGCCCCCGGCGTGTTTTTCTGGAAATATCCAGCTGGAAATATCCAGCCGGGTACACGAAAGGGGGAAAGGTGTCCTTTGCTGGAAACAGGCTGAGGGAGATCCGGAAAGCCAGAGGGTTTTCACAGGAGCAGTTGGCCGCCGAGCTGGGTGTGCGGCCGGCTTACGTCAGCAAATGGGAGCGCGGAGTTTCCGCCCCGAACGGAACCAACACCGTCAAGCTGCTCCGGGCTCTCGGGTGCGAACTGGAGGAGGTGAGCCGGTGCCCCGCCGGTCGCGATTGATACCGGCTCCACCCGGCCGCTGGTGGGTCAGCGAGCGCACACCCCGAGGGACCCGGGTCCGAGAGGTGACCCATTTCTTGGAAGAGCCCTGCGGAACACGCACCCCGGTGGTTCACAGCCCGGAACTGGGCGCCGAGGTGGTGGCGGGTTCGGGCCCCGTACTCGAATTGAATCGTCAGGTCGAGGGGGTCGTGCGACTCCTGTCGGAGGCTCTGCGCCAGGTCTGCGCGCTTTCTCCGGGGGAGTTGATGAAGCTCACGGAAGAGCAGTTCGAGTCCCTGATGCGCGGGGTCCCGATCGACCCCTACGAGATCGAAACACTGAAAGGAATCAGCCGATGACCGACGACCGGGCTTTCCGCCAGCGGGCCGGGAACATCAACGTCCAACTTCTCCGGGTCCGGGAGGGGGCCAGCCCCAGCGAGGTCACCCGCCAATTCGCGAAGTCGGGAGACTTCGACGAGGGGGGCCTCACCGAGCTGCGCCAGGTCTGCGACCAGATCCGAGCCCTGGCGCAGGAGGACAGGGTCCAGGAGGCCACCGCCCTGGTGTCGGAAGCGTCGACCCGCCTGGCCAGGCGCCCGGCGGCGCCCCGGCAGAAGTTGTCCCGTGAAGGGGTCTTCGCGCAGGTCACCAAGGGGAGTTGGGCGGACGCGACGAGCGGCAGCCCGGTGGTCCCCGCCCACGGCGCCAGGCGCCGCCCCAAGCTGCCCCGGCGTCAGTGACGGAAGAGCGGACATGAAGCGGCCCCCCGCTCGACCCAACAAGACCTGCGGGGGGCCACCAGACCTACACGGACAAGGAAATCACACCATGAACGGCACGGAAAAGGCACGGCAGACGTTGCGGTCGATGGCCGAGGAGCAGCGCGCGGCCAAGGCCGCGAAGGCAGCCAAGCGGGCCGAGGTGCGGGGGAGGACACCCCTCGCGCTGGCCTACCTGATGATGGCGGCCACCTTCGCTGTCGCAGCATGGTCGGCCTACCACCTGGTGGCCGCCATTCCGGGCGTTCCGACTCTGTACGCGGTGCTTGCGTTCGCGGCGGTCGAGGGCGCGTGGGTGGTCTGCACGGTGCTGATGGTGATGTGGCAGAACGACGTCGCGAAGCTCTACCGGTTCAACAAGGCGAACAACCTCGCCAAGAAGATCTACTGGGTTTCGCTCGCACTGAACTTCGCCCACGGGTTCGTGCTGGTGGGTGACGTGATCGGCGGAGCGCTGGCGGGTCTGGTGCTGTGCATCTTCCCGTACGTCTTCAAGGAGCTGTTCGGCGTCACGGTCGCCAACCGGGTGGAGGAGCTGCGCCACCTCGGGCTCGGCGACGTGCTGGCCGAGCAGTACAAGGTGAGTGCGCTCGCCCGGTTCCACGAGCACGAGCAGCCCCCGAGCAGGGGCGAGCACCACCCCGAGCAGCTCGCGAGCAGCCCCGAGCACACCGCGAGCAGCGAGCACGAGCACCCGAGCAGCCCCGAGCAGCCTGCTCGCCCTCTGCTCGTTCCGGTCGAGCAGCCCGCGAGCACACCCCCCGTGACCGGCCACGAGCAGCCGAGCAAGCCGCTCGCGAGCGCGAGCACCGCGCCGAGCATGGCCGAGCTTGCTCGCGAGCTGCTCGCCCAGGGAGCGAGCAAGGACGTTGCCGCTGCTCGTATCCAGGAGGCCATCCCGACCGCCAAGGCGGCCAGCGTGAAGGCCGAGATCCGGCGGCAGGCCCGGAAGCTGGAGCAGCAGGCCAGCGGGCCGTACCTGTAGCCCCCCGCCGGGCCGGGAGGACGCCACGGAGCGGCTCCCGGCCCGGCCCCGGGCACCAGGCCCGGCGGCGCCCCGAGAGGTCGCGGGAGGGCTGCCGGGAGCCGCACACAACGAAGCCCGGTTCCGTCACGACGCCAATCAAGCCGGAACCGGGCTTCATCTCTGTAAGCCACGTATCGAGGGCTCACTTGCTCCCCAGAAAAGCAGCAGGAGCGGGTGGCCGGGAAGGGTCTGTAATGACCGCCACAGGAACCAAGCCGTTCAAAGTCCAGATCAAGACCAGGGACGGCCGGACCAAGCAATTCAAGGCTGCTCACACCCACGACACAAAAGCGAAGCGCCGAGCGGGTCTGACGAGCGCCGGAAAGCCGCAGCAGACGGTTCCGAAAACCGGCCGGAACCGGTGGTGGGCCCGCCCCCGGGTGGTCGTCGTGGGGAACTCACTGACACTCGTCACCGCTGGTGTCATAACGGTGTACACGAAGTACGGCCCGGTGGCTTGCGTGGTTGTTCTGGTGGTCGCCTCGTGGGGGGTTTGCAAGGTGTTCCCCGTGATCGTGCGGGCACTGGAGATGGCAGCCCGCGCCCGGTCCGCCGTTCGCCGGATCAAGGGACGCGGAGAGGATTCGGTTCCGGGCCAGCTGGCCGGGGTCCGCGTCCCGAGCGACCGGGTGAGACTGTCAGAGAATGACGACGAGTAATTGTGGCAGCCACATGTGATTGTGGCAGAGGCCCCCACCACACCCCCCGTGCCCGGGCACGGGGGGTGTGGCCATATGTGGCAGTCACAATCACATGTGGCTGCCACAATTACCGGTCGTTATTCCCGGTGGGGCGGAATGGGGTGGCGAAACGGGAGTGCTCGGACCCGTTTCGTACAGCGACTTGTGTCACGGGAAAACCCCATGATGAAATTAAATCCGCCACGAGGAAATTCTCGTCGGGAATTGACGCGCTGTGGCCGGGCGGTGATGCCCCACCACCCGGCCACGATCCGAAGACTTGGGAGCCATTCGGTATGAACAATGAAATCACGGCCACCCCCCGCGCCGCGATCTACGAACGGGTGTCCACCGAGGAGCAGGTCAGCGGTTACGGGCTGGACGTCCAGGACAACGCCTGCCGGGCGTACGTGGAGGCCAAGGGCTGGACGCTGGTGGGCGTCTACCCCGACGAAGGGGTGTCCGGGTCGCTGACCTCGCGCCCCGCATTCGACCGGCTTATGGAAGAGGTCAAGGCCGGGCGGGTGGACGTCGTGGTCGTCCACAAGTTCGACAGGGTGGGCCGCACCGGTCGGGCGTTCTGGCGGTGGGTGTGGCAGCTCGAAGACATGGAAACCGGGCTGGTCTCGGTCACCCAGGAGATCGACACCACCACCAACGGCAAGCTGATGTTGCAGCAGTTCGCGGCGTTCGCGGAATTTGAGTACAACCTCATCCGCGAACGCACCCAGGCCGGGTTGCAGATCAAGGCGACCCAGGGTGGCTGGACGGGGGGCCAGCCGCCGTACGGCTGGCGGATCGAGGGCAAGGGAATGCGGGGCTCCCGGCTGGTTGTCGACCCCGACGAGCGGCGGGTGCTGCGGCAGATCTGGACGATGCTGGTGCAGGACCGGCTGACCCTGCGGCAGACCGCCGCCCGGCTGAATGCCACCGGCACCTACACCCGGATGGGCAGGCCGTGGTCCCACCAGAATCTGCGGAACAAGCTCAAGTCGGACGCGGTGATGAACGCCCGGGTCGTGTTCCGCAACCCCGACCGGGCCCACACCGGCCACGGCGCCCGGCTCAAGCGCGACGGCACTCCGTTGTACGGAGCCCCCGTGACCATCCCGCTGGAGCCGATATTCACCCCCGAAGAGGTGTCCGCGCTGCGCCACGCCTTGGGCCTGCGCTACCAGATCCAGACGCGCGACCGTTCCCGCAGCTACCCCCTGTCGAAGCGCGTCTTCGGTCTGTGCGGTGCCTACTACACCGGGCTCAACAAACACGGTCGCGACGGCCGGTGGTACCGGTGCACCGGACGCAACGAGAGGTACGTGGGAGCGGACGTCTGCAGCTGTGACGTCGTGGACGCCGACACGCTGGAGGCAGCGGTCTGGGCGGAGGTCATCCAGCTGCTCGGTGACCCCGACCGGCTCAAGGCCATGGCTGCCGAGTGGGTGGGGCTGTCGATGGACGGCCACGTGAACTACGCCGCCCGGGTCGCGGATCTCGACCGCCAGATCGCGGAACGACAGCAGGCGATGACCACCACCATTACGGAGTACGCCAAGGCGGGGCTCCCCGTGGTCGCGGTGGAAGCGGCCACCCGCGCGCTCGTCGAAGAGGTGGAGCAGCTGCAGGCGATGAGGGCCGAGGCCGAGGCGTGGCAGGCGGAGTCGGAGACCGCCGCCGCTCGTGCACGGGACCTCGAAGAACTGGCCGGAGTGGCACGCGCACGACTGCACGACATGGCCCCCGCCGAGAAGGCGGAGGTGCTGGCGCTGCTGGACGTGCGGGTCACGATCACCGGCCCGGTGCCCAGGCCCAGACTCGGAAAGCCGTGCACGCTGGCGCAGTGGTTCCGGTCGGCCGAACGCCCGGTGCCGGGGGTGCTCACCGACGAGCAGTGGAGCGCGATAGAGCCGATCGTCAAGGAGTGGGAGCCGCCGAATCACAGGCTGGTGCCCGGCCGGGCCGTGGTGGACGCGATTCTGACCAAGGCCCGGACCGGCTGCCGGTGGCAGGACCTCAAGACGGTGGGGTCGGGCAAGACGGCCCACCGGCGGTTCTCCCTATGGCTCGAAGATGGTCGCTGGGAGCGCATCATGGCCCTGTTGCCCCGAGAGGGGACCCCGCTGCCGGGGACGAGTCGACTGCCGTCGTTGCGGATCGAGGGCCGGGTGGACCCCCGGATGATGTCCTCGGACGAAGCAGGGTCCGGGGAACGGGTCTCGGCACGCCCATCACGGCGCGTCCGACGTCCGCGGCCCGACGTGCCGTGGACAAGGCCCCGCTGCGCACGGCGGCCTCGACCACGACCGTTCCGCGGGTGAGCGCCGCCAGCACGCGGTTGCGGGTCAGGAAACGCCCCCGGGTGGGACGCCACCCCGGCGGCAACTCGGCCACCACCAGGCCCTGTTCCGCGATCCGGCGCAACAGGTCGGCGTGTGGGGCCGGATAGGGCACGTCCACCCCGCAGGCCAACACCGCGACCGTCGCCCCGCCCACCGCCAACGCGCCCCGATGGGCGGCGCCGTCGATGCCGAGGGCTCCCCCGGAGACCACCGTCCATCCCCGATCGGCCAGCCCGGCTCCCAGTTCAGCCGCCACATGGGCCCCGTAATCGGTGCAGGCCCGGGAGCCGACCACCGCGACCGAACGGACCGCCAACAGCCGCAGGGAGGGTCCCCCGCGGATCCACAGGCCCACCGGCCGAACGTCGCCCAGATCGTCCAGTTGCGCCGGCCATTCGGCATCCCCGGGGCAGACGAACCGGATTCCCGACTTCTCCGCGGCCCACATGTCGCGTTCGGGCCGGGCCTCGCGCCACCTCAGTCGCAACCCCGCCCAACGTTCCGCGCCCACGCCCGGCGGCGGCCGGTTCGCCCGCAGATCGGCGCACACGCCCACCGCTCCCACGTCGGCCAGCCGTCGGCCGAGCGCGGCGTCTCCCGGCTCGATCACCCGGGACAGCCGGATCCGGGCCAGGCGCTCCTCCTCCGAAGCCCGCCCCCGGTCCGACGCCGGAGCCGTGCCCGCCGAACCGTCGTCGAGGAGCTCCCCTTCCCCTCCGGGAGCGATCGCCCCGCTCACGTCGGACCACCCGGGAAACCGGCGCCACGGGGCACCCCGGTGCGCAGCGCCAAAGCGGTGTCCACGTCCTGCGGTGAGGGACGATCCCGCCCCGCCAGGTCGGCCACCGTCCACGCCACCCGCAGCACCCGGTCGAGCCCCCGGGCGGTGAGAACACCGCGCTCCAGGTCCCGCTCCGCCCGCTCCAACGCGGCGGGCCCGGGGGACCACCGCCCCCGCAACTCATGGCCGGGCACCTCGCCGTTCACCCGCCACGGGGTGTCCCGGAACCGTCGCTGCGCCCGCTCCCGTGCCTCCACCACACGCCGGGCGACCACCGCGGTGGACTCCCCGGCCTCCGGTCCGGCCAGCAGTTCCGCCCGACCGACGGGTTCCACCGGCACCCGCAGATCCACGCGGTCCATCAACGGCCCCGACAACCGGGCCCGGTAGCGACGCACCACGGCCGGGGGGCACTCGCATTCACCGGCGGTGGTGCCGTGTCGTCCGCACGGGCACGGATTGGCGGCCATCACCAGGAGGAACCGGGCGGGCAGCGTCATCATCCCCGCCGAGCGGGCGATCACGACCCGTCCGGACTCCAGGGGCTGCCGCAGGGCGTCCAACACACGGCCGCTCATCTCCGCCGCCTCGTCGACGAAGAGCACGCCGCGGTGGGCCAGGGAAACCGCCCCGGGACGGGGGAGACCGGTCCCGCCACCCACCAGGGCGGCCATCGAGGCCGAGTGGTGCGGGGCGCAGTACGGCGGACGCTCCATCAGGGGCTTGTCCTCCGGCAGTGATCCGTCGATGGAGTGCACCGCCGTGACCTCGAGGGATTCACGGCGGGTCAACGGCGGAAGCAACCCCGGCAACCGCTCGGCGAGCATCGTCTTGCCGGCACCGGGGGCACCGCGCAGGAAGAGGTGGTGACATCCGGCGGCCGCCACCTCCAGGGCGCGCCGGGCCACCCGCTGCCCGGCCACGTCGGCCAGGTCCGGCTGTCGCTCGTCCGTCGGTGCCCCGGGCCCGGGGGCCGGTTTCCCCGGAGGTTGGTCCGGTTCCTCCTCCGGAACCGGCTCACCGTTCAGCACCGCGATCAATTGGCGCAGGCTGCGCACCCCGAGCACCGCCGTCTCCGGTACCAGCGCCGCCTCCGTCGCCGTTGCCTCGGCCACCACCACCCGTCGGTACCCCGCGGCGGCCGCGGCCAGGGTCGCGGGCAACACCCCGCGCACCGGACGCACCCGACCGTCCAACCCCAGCTCACCGAACATGACGAGGTCGTCCACGGCGGCCGGATCCACCCGCTCGGCCGCCGCGAGCACCCCGGCGGCGATCGCCAGGTCGAACCCGCTCCCCGATTTGGGAACCGTCGCCGGGCTGAGCCCCACGGTGAGTTTGCGTTGCGGCCAGGGGACGCCCGAGTTGACCACCGCCGAGCGCACCCGCTCACGGCTCTCGCTCAGGGATTTGTCGGCCAGACCGACCAGCGTGAACGCGGGGACACCGGCCTCCAGGTCCGCCTGGACCTCCACCACCACCCCCTCCACGCCCTGCAGGGCCACCGATCGGGTACGGGCGAACGCCATCACGCCACCCCTCGCACGTGCTCCAACACCGGAGCCCCGCGGCGCGGAATGAGCACCCCGATCAGATCCAGACGGACACCGCCCGGCGGGGGAGCGCCGTGGTCGGGCAGCCAGCGTTCCGCCATCCACCGCTCCGCCAGGCCGCGCAGGCGGGCGGCTTGGCGACGGCCCAACCCCGCCAGGGGCACCTGGAAGCCCCCGGCCCTGCGGGTTTTCACCTCGCAGATCACCAGGGTGCCCGGGGCCCGGGGGCCCTCCTCCGGTTCGAGGGCCACGATGTCGATCTCACCCCACCGGCACCGCCAGTTCCGTTCCAGTACCCGTGCCCCGGTCACCGTCAACCGTCGTGCCGCCACGTTCTCGCCGTATCGGCCGATCGCCCTGCGTCGGTCCACTCCGATCACCTTCCCGCTGTTTCCGTGAGCCGCCTGGGACCGTTCCGGCGTCCGTCGGTGGGCACGGGGGGCTCCCCGCCCCCGTCGTCCGGGTCGCGGGACGCGGTCACGGTGCCGTCGCACGGCGATGTGTGCCGGCGGCGCGGTCGTTCCTGTGGACGGATCGGGGGATGTGGAGAACTCCGCCACTCCTTTGGGTGAACCAGCTGTCATCGGCGTGCCGACCGATCCTCCTCGGTGTCCACCACGTGGGCTCCCGGGGGGAGAGAAGGCCACAGAAGGCTCCGGGTGGCCGGGGATCGCGTCGGTGGGGACGGTGGAGCGGCAGGGGGCGACACGGCGGGGAATGACGGCGGTCAGGAGGACGGAGGGAGGC
>NZ_VKHT01000340.1 GCF_014141535.1 Streptomyces alkaliphilus
GCCGGGCCCCGGCCCCGGGCTTCGGGCTCCGGGCGCGCAGGGACATCGGGGCGATCGAGAGGCCGGAAGGGCCCGGGCCGGGAGACACCTCGGCCCCCGGAGGGCCGTCGGCCCCCGGGGGCCCGGGATCATCCCGCGTCCCACCGGGACCGCTCCGCACCGGAACGGCCGCTCGGGAAAGGCACCGCTGGTTCGACGGGTGGGTCTCAGCGCAGGCGGGCCATCAAGGCGTGCTCCACCAACGTGATCAACGCCGACTTCGCCTCCGCACGATGCCGCGCGTCCGTCGTGATGATCGGCGCGTCCGGCCCGATCTGCAACGCCTCCCGCACCTCCTCCGGAGAATACGGCTGATGCCCGTCGAACCCGTTCAACGCGATCACGAACGGCAGACCACTGTTCTCGAAATAATCCACCGCCGGAAAACAATCCGCCAACCGACGCGTGTCCACCAACACCACCGCGCCGATCGCACCCCGCACCAGATCGTCCCACATGAACCAGAAACGATCCTGACCCGGCGTCCCGAACAGATACAGGATCAAATCCTGATCCAACGTGATACGACCGAAGTCCATCGCCACCGTCGTCGTGGTCTTCCCACCGGTGTGCGTCAAATCATCGATCCCCGCCGACGCCGACGTCATCACCGCCTCGGTCCGCAGCGGATTGATCTCCGAAACAGCACCCACGAACGTGGTCTTGCCCACACCGAACCCACCGGCGACCACGATCTTCGCCGAAGTCGTGGAACGAGCCGGAGCCGCCCCGGCCGCACCGCTAGAGCTTGCGAAGTCCACTGAGCACCCTTTCGAGCAATGTCACATCTGGCTGGCCACCGGGCTCGGCGTCATGACCCGGCTGATGAATGGCGACCAACCCGGCCTCCGCCAGATCGGCGACGAGGATCCGGGCCACACCAAGGGGGATGGAGAGCAACGCGGAGATCTCCGCGACCGACTTGACCTCGTAGCACAACTGACAGATCCGCTGGTGCTCCGGCAACTGCCCCTGCAGTCGGGCGGGCTCCACGCTGGTGCTGACCAGGGCCTCGATCGCCAACTGGTACCGGGGACGCGTCCGCCCCCCGGTCATGGCGTAAGGACGCACCAACGGCTGCCGGGGTGTGCCCCCCGCACCGTCGGGCTGACGCCGGCCCGACGACTGGGAGGATCGACCGCCGTTGGCCGGGGGGAAGGGGTAGCGCCCGGCCTGCCCGCCGCGATGCGGCTGGGCCGGGTACTCGTTGCCGAACGGACCGGCTGGGGGCGTTGCCACTGTCTCCTCCTCCGACTGCCGTTGCTGTGCCGCGGTTGCTGCACTCGCCACGTGCGTGCTGGCACCCTAAGGGGCGAAAGCCCGCCGCGCACGAGGTGTTTGCTAGTTGAGCAGACTTCCCTGGAGTTCGGCGCGGAGATCAGGCGTCAGAACCGCACCCGCACGGTCCACCAACAACGCCATCTCATACCCCACCAGACCGATGTCGGCATCCGGATGCGCCAACACCGCCAACGAGGAACCATCCGAGATCGACATGATGAAGAGGAACCCACGCTCCATCTCCACCACCGTCTGATTCACCACACCACCCTCGAAAATCCGCGAAGCACCCGCGGTCAACGACGTCAAACCCGACGCCACCGCCGCCAACTGATCCGCGCGATCCCGCGGGAAACCCTCTGACAACGCCAGAAGAAGACCATCAGCGGAGACCACCACCGTGTGCGACACCCCGGGGGTGTTGTCCACAAAGCTGGTGATCAACCAGTTCAGGTTCTGCGCCGCCTGGCTCATCGGGCTCACACTAACGCTCCTGATCGTAGGTGTTACCTGGGCTGTAGCCCTGTTGGTCGTTCCGCGCGCGGGCCGTTCCGGCCCCGCGCCCCTGCCGAACCCCTCGGTGGAGGTTGGTCAACCGGCCCCGGACGTCCTCGGGTGCCCGGGAAACCTGCGGCCCACGCGTCGTGGGGGGCTCGGGAAGGGTGTGTTCGGTGAGGTTCGCCCTGGGGACCCGTCGTGGCAGACCCGAGGAGGTGGTCCCCGCGGGCTCGGCGGCCTCACGACGCGGGCCACCACTCCAGACGTTGTTCCCGGAGGACTCGGACGAGGGGGTGGAGGACGGGGTCACGGACTCCTCCCGCTCCTCGTGCCGCGGGGCCTCCACCCCGGGCTCGCCGGGAGTCCGCTGCGGGGTGCGGCGCGGCAACCCCGCACCGGTGACGGAAGTGGGGCCCCCCGCCTCCGATCCGGTTTCGGGGGAGAATCCCACGCTCTGCGCGTTTCCGGCGGGAGGTGTCCCGGCGTCCCCGCCCTGGCGGGCGAAGCCGTCGAACCCGGAACCCGACTGCTCGACACCGGGGCCCCATGCCCCGATCGGCTCCGGGGTGCCGGAGTACGTCGCGGTCCCGATCCGTTCCGGGTTCCCGTAGCCGTTGCCACCGTAACCGTCGGAGGATCCGTCGTCACCGTAGGAACCGTTGCCGTACCCGGTGTCACCCTGCCCGTGGTCACCCTGCCCGGGATTCCCGATGGGGAAGGAGTCACCGTACCCACCGGTCGGATATCCGTTGTCCGTCCAACCGCCGTCGCCGGCCCCCCGCCCCGCGCCGTGGGCGGAGGAGGGGGCGTGGTCCGCGTTCGCACCCGCCGGGGCGGCACCGGCATCGCCGATGGGCATGCCGTTGGACCAGCCGGCGGGCGATCCGTCGGCGGGAGTCGCGGCACCGTCGTCGGCGCCGGCCCGTTCCTCGACCCGGGCCCGCAGTTCGCCCCGGTGCAGCGAGCGACCGACCGGATCGAGCGGAGTGCCCTGCCTGCGATTCTCGTAGCGGCTGTCGTCGAAGCCCAGCTCCGCGGCGCTCGCGACGGCGGGCTGCTCGTCGCGGGTGAACGGCCCCTCGGGGACGATCCGCGAAACGGTGAACTCCTCGTCGCCGGGTCGCTCGGCACCACCGCCACCGTGGGTGATCTCCTCGGGAAGCATGACCAGGGAGGTCGTGCCGGACTGCTCGCCGGAGGGACGCAGCTGGACCCGGATGCCGTGGCGCTGGGCCAGCCGACCGACCACGAACAGACCCATGCGGCGGGAGATCTCCGCGTCGACGGCGGGTGGCTCGGCGAGCCGGTGGTTGATCTCCGCGAAGTCCTCCGCGGTGAGACCGATGCCCTTGTCGTGGATCTCGATCATGACGCGGCCGTCGGGCAGACGCGTCGCGGTGACCCGGACCTTGGTGTGCGGCGAGGAGAAGGTGGTGGCGTTCTCCAGCAGCTCGGCCAGGAGGTGCACGAGGTCGTTGACCGCGGCCCCGTGGATCTCGCTCTCGGGAACACCGGACAGCTCGATCCGCTCGTAGTTCTCCACCTCGGAGGAGGCGGCGCGCAGGACGTCGATCAGAGGGATCGGCTCGTTCCAGCTGCGACCGGGATCCTCCCCCGCGAGAACCAGGAGGTTCTCCCCGTTGCGACGCATACGGGTCGCCAGGTGGTCCAGCTTGAAGAGGTCCTCCAGCTGATCGGGATCGGCCTCGTTGTTCTCCAGGTGGGTGATCAGGGCCAGCTGGCGCTCGATGAGGCCCTGGTTCCTGGTGGAGAGGTTCGTGAAGATCGCGTTGACGTTGCCCCGCAGCAGGGCCTGCTCGGCGGCCAGCCGGACCGCCTCGCCGTGGACGCGGTCGAACGCCCGGGAGACCTCGCCGATCTCGTCCCGGCTGGTGATCGGGATCGGCTCGACCCGGGTGTCCACCTTTCCGGGGTTGGTCTGCGAGAGCTGACGCACCAGGGCCGGGAGGCGTTCCTCGGCGACGCCCAGTGCGGCACCGCGCAGGGTGCGCATGTTCCGGCTCATGGAACGGGCCATGAGCCCGGCGATGACGAAGGCGCCGAGGAGGGCGATGATCACCAGCGCGGAGTTGGTGATCATGTTGGTGCGGGCCTCCGCGGCGACGGCCCGCGCCTCCTCCACCGCGTTGTCGACCAGTTCGGTCTCCAGGGTGTGGTACGCGTCGAAGGCCGCGGTGGACGCCTCGTACCAGCTCTCCGGGGTCACCCCGTAGCCGGCGAGTTCCTGTGGGCCGAACTGGCCGGAGGCGATGTAGGAGGTCATCTGTTCGCGGGTGGGTCCGGCCCCGAGCCCGGCGGTGCTCTCCGCGAGGAGGGTCTCCAGGCGCTGGACCTCCTCGTCGCTGGAGGCCTGGCCGTACTCGCTGCGGGCGATGCCCTCGAGGTAGACGTAGGAGGTGAGTGCCACCCGCTGACGGGTGAGGTTCTCGGCGTCGTCGGCGGGGGAGATCAGCAGGTGGGTGCCGATGGCCCGTTGCAGGGAGTTGGCCGACTTGGCGAGGGAGACGGCGTAGGCGGCGCGGCCGTAGGTCGCGAGGTTGTCGGTGCCCAGTCCCAGTTCGTTGGTGAACGACATCAGGGGGTTCTGGATCTCGACGTAACCCTCCTCCGTCTGGACACCCTCCATGGCGTCGCCGTAGGCGTTCTGGCGCAGGGCGGTGAGTTTGGGCTCCGCCTCCCGGATGCGTGCCAGGCGTCGGAGCAGGCTCTCGTCGTCGGGCATCTCGGCGACCCGCCGGTCGAACTCGGCGCGGGCCTCGTCGGTGGCGCGTCGCACCTCGGCGATGACCGGGTCGTCGCTGTTCCCCTCCAGGAGAGGGCGGGCGGTGGTGTCCCGCTCCACGAGCAGCGCGTGCGCGTAGTCGTTCGCGGCCCGGGTGAGTTCCGCAACCGATTCCGCGTGCTGCGCGTCCTGCCAGGTGTTGTAGTGCGTGTTGACCCGGAGACCGGCGAAGAGGAGGGCCACCAGGACGGGAATCAGGAGAATGGCGTTCAGACGGGTGGCCACCCGCCAGTTCCTCGGGGAGAACCTGCCACCGCCCTCGGCCGGGGCCGGGGGATCGGGCACCGCCGCGGGGACC